>NZ_JBEYWK010000016.1:43519-187219 GCF_040644415.1 Streptomyces sp. NPDC046985 | reverse complement strand
ATCCCGTTGGGGGCACACACAACCCTTACGTATGCAAATTGGTTCGCATACGTGAATATGGTCCTGTGGAGCAGTTTGGCGCCGCCCGCCCTCGACCCGGCCGCGGAGGAGCCCAAGGAGATCGCCGCCGCCCGCAAGAACGCCGACAAACTGGCAGCCGAGCACGCCGCCGGTCGCCAGCAGCCCGCCGCCGATGGCCATGTCGGTCGGGGTGGCGCCGGTGGTCGTGCCGCCCCCCAGCCCGCCGCGGACGCCGCCGACGACCGTGAAGCTCGCCCGGCGGGTCTGGGTGCGGCCGTCGCAGCGGACGGTGATGTCGTACGTCCCGGGCTGCGCGTCCGCACGAATCACGGCGACGGCCCTCGCCGTGTCGCCCGACCCGCCGTCGGCGCGCAGCGGCACGGTGTCGAACACGGGCGAGGAGACCGTGCCGCTGCGGCACCCGTAGACCGTCACGGTCAACTGGCCGCCGGGGGCGATCGTGCTGGGCAGCACCTGGACGTCGCCGCCGTTGCCGCGCCCGCCCCCGCCCCCGCCGCCGTCGCCGTCGCCGTCGCCGTGCCCGCCCCCGCCGCCGCCGTTGCCGCGGCCGCCCCCGCCGCCGTTGTCGGGCCAGTTCCCCTGGCCGTTGTCGCCGTTGCCCCGCCCGCCGGAGTTCCGGTGGCCGCGGCCGTTTCCGAAGCCGTTGCCGGGCCCGCGGCCGGGTCCGTTTCCGTAGCCGAATCCGGGACCCCAGCCCGGACCGTTGCCGTAGCCGTAGCCGTAGCCGGGACCCCCGGGGCCGTAACCGAAGCCGTTCCCCGGGCCGAAGAACGGGCCGCCGTACCCGGGGCCGCCCCCGCCCGCGAAAACGCCGACTCCACCCACCCCCCCGACGCCGCCGACACCTCCGAAGCCGCCGACACCGCCTACACCGGGAACACCGCCGACACCGCCGACACCTGGGACGCCGCCGACACCTGGGACGCCGAACTGGCCGTTGCCGATCCCGCCGAGCTGGCCCGCGCCGGGGTTGGCGCCCGGGGTGTCGCCGCCCTTGGCCACCGCCCCGGGGGCGGCCAGCCCGACCGCGGCGACGGCGGCGACCAATACCGCCAAGGGGGTACGAGGAGTGCGCATGTGATCCTCCGCGGAAGGCGCCCCGGGACCCGTGCCCGGTCGATCGGCGAGAAAGCACCTCCCGCAAAAACCCTCGGATGCCCGTGCCGACGCCGCATTTCGGGGCTCGTCCGTCCTGGTGATCAAGAACCCCGGGGGAATTCACACTGTCGCTCGTTCCCGCAGGTCACGGGCCGTCAGAAAACCCTCTTCCGGACCGTCTCGGATGGCGCACCGACCGGACCGCCTCGGATGGCGCACCAGAAGGAGTCGGCACCCGTTCGCCCGCGTCCCGTCGCCGGTTGCGCGCCCGCGACTTAGCGTTTTCCGTACGCGCGAATGACGAGGCGACGGCCGCGTCGAGAGGGGATGGCGAATGTCGATGAGCGGGCTGTCCGGCCTGGCCGAGGAGGAGGAACGGGTCGCGCGGAGGAAACGGGCCCCGTGGGGTGTGATAGCGCTGGTGCTGCTCACCGGACTCGCCCTCATCCGCAACGGCTCGGGGGAGTTCGACGTCGGCCCGCCCCAGCCGGCCAAGGCCGCCGCGCCGGACGTCGGCCCTCTCCTGCCCAGCGCCTCGCCCGGCGCTGCTTCCGGCGGGGCGCCAGTCGGGGTTCCGGCGATGCCGTTCTCGGCGCCGGACCGGGTGAAGATCCCCGTCATCCAGGTCGACGCGCCCGTCACGCCGGTCGGCGTGGACCCGGACGGGTGGGTGGCCGCGCCGCCGCCGAACGACCCGAACCTCGCGGGCTGGTTCAGCGGCGCCGTCACCCCCGGGGAGAAGGGCACCGCGGTGGTCGTCGGCCACGTGGACAACACGGCGGGGCCCGCGGTGTTCTACGGCCTCGGCGCCCTGAAGAAGGGCAATCACGTCGAGATCCACCGCCAGGACGGACGCACGGCCGTCTTCGAGGTGTACGGGGTCGAGGTGTTCC
Source organism: Streptomyces sp. NPDC046985 (assembly GCF_040644415.1). Classification (NCBI taxonomy): domain Bacteria; kingdom Bacillati; phylum Actinomycetota; class Actinomycetes; order Kitasatosporales; family Streptomycetaceae; genus Streptomyces; species Streptomyces sp. NPDC046985. The sequence continues at coordinate 185,186 of NZ_JBEYWK010000016.1, read as the reverse complement.
AGAAGAGCGACTTCCCCGGCGACCGCGTCTACGGGTCGAAGGGGACCCCCGAGCTGCGGGTCATCACCTGCGGCGGCGGTTACACCAAGCAGACCGGCTACCAGGGCAACGTCGTCGTCTTCGCCCGCCTGATTCAGGCCCGTTGAGCACGCCGCCCGGCGGCCGCCCCGGCGGCGGGGCGGCGACGCCGTCCGGGGCGGCCGGGTCAGCCCGGGGCGACCGGGACAGCCGGAGTGCCCGGGTCAGCCGTACTGGCGGCGCGGCACGGTGAAGCGGTAGCCCTTGTCCAGCAGCGTGGGCAGATAGGTGCGCAGGGCCCGCACGGTCTGCGAGCGGTCTCCCCCGGCGTCGTGGTGCAGCACCACGACGCCGGGGGCGGCGCCGCGCAGCACCCGGCGCACGATGGCGTCGGTCCCGGGAGTGGTCCAGTCCATGCTGTCGACGCTCCAGGCCAGCGGCTCCATGCCCAGCTCGGCGTTGATCTGGAAGACGTCGCGGTTCCAGGCCCCGTAGGGCGCCCGGAACCACAGGGGGCGCTCGCCGTACACCTTCTCGATGAGGTCGCTCGTGCGCTCGATCTCGTCGCGGATCACACCGCGGGTGCGGTGGGTGAGCAGCGGGTGGCTCCAGGTGTGGTTGCCGACGACGTGGCCCTCGTCGGCCATCCGGGCCACCAGGTCTCGGCTCTTGTCGGCCATCCCGCCGCAGACCATGAAGGTCGCCTGGACGTCGTGTCGCGCCAGGATGTCCAAGACCTGCGGGGTGTACTGCGGGCTGGGCCCGTCGTCGAACGTCAGCAGCATCGTGTCGCCGCTGACGGAGAAGCGCAGGATCGGCGCGCGCCGCACCGCGAGCGGCAGGGGGCGGGCGGGCAGCGCGGCGTCTCCGGTCATCGGCGCGATGCGGAAGGCGGAGGAGCGCAGGGGGCTGCGTGCCGGGGGGCCTGCCGCGGGCGGCGCCGGGGCGCCTGACGAGCCGTCGGAGAGCAGGAGGCCGGCCGTGCCGGCCGCGCCCGCCGCCCCGAGGGCGGCGACACCGGCGAGCAACGCGCGCCGCCGCGTGAGCAACTGATCCTTCTGCATGACTCATCAGTGACCGGACGGCCCCCGCCGCACCGGCACGGCGGCGCGAAAGCACCCGCCCGGCCCAGCGCGCCGCCCCGGCGCGCGCCCCCTCAGCGGCGCCGCACCAGAGGGAACGGCAGGGTCTCACGAATCGTCAGTCCGGTGAGGAACATGACGAGCCGGTCCACGCCGATGCCGAGTCCGCCGGTGGGCGGCATGGCGTACTCCAGGGCGTCGAGGAAGTCCTCGTCGAGTTCCATCGCCTCCGGGTCGCCGCCTGCGGCGAGCAGGGACTGCGCGGCGAGGCGGCGGCGCTGCTCCACCGGGTCGGTCAACTCCGAGTAAGCGGTCCCGAGTTCGGTGCCGAAGGCGACCAGGTCCCAGCGTTCGGCGAGCCGCGGGTCGGTGCGGTGCTGCCGGGTGAGGGGGGAGACCTCGGTCGGGAAGTCCTTGTAGAACGTGGGCGGCCCGGTCCGCTCCTCCACCAGCCGCTCGTACATCTCCAGCACGACCTCGCCGGGGCCGTCGTCCGGGGTGTACGGCACCGCGGCGCGGTCGCAGTGCCGGCGCAGCGTCGCCAGGTCGTCGCCGGGGCCGATCTCCTCCCCCAGCGCCTGCGAGATCGCCTCGTGCACGGTCTTGACCGGCCAGGGCCCCGAGATGTCGTACTCCTGGCCGTCCCGGTGCACGACGGGACGGCCGAACGCCGCGGCGGCGGCGCCCTGGACCAGTTCGCGGGTGAGGTCGAGCATCACGTGGTAGTCGGCGTACGCCTGGTACGCCTCCAGCATCGTGAACTCGGGGTTGTGCTTGTGGGAGACGCCCTCGTTGCGGAAGGTGCGGCCCATCTCGAAGACCTTCTCCAGGCCGCCGACGCACAGCCGCTTGAGGTACAGCTCGGGGGCGATGCGCAGGTACAGGTCGAGGTCGTAAGCGTTGATGTGGGTGGTGAACGGGCGGGCGTTGGCGCCGCCGTGGACCTGCTGGAGCATCGGCGTCTCGACTTCCAGGAACCCGCGCTCCAGCAGGCCCTGGCGCAGCGCCTGGACGGCGGTCGAGCGGGTGCGCACGACGGCGCGGGCCTCGGGGCTCGCGATCAGGTCGAGATGGCGCATCCGCACCCGGGCCTCGGGGTCGGCCAGGCCCCGGCGCTTGTCGGGCAGCGGGCGCAGGCATTTGCCGAGCAGACGCCAGTCGGCGGCGTAGACGGTCGGCTCGCCGGTGTCGCTGGCGCCCACGCGGCCGGTGGCGGTGATGTGGTCGCCGATGTCGGTGTCGGCGGTGAAGCGGTCCAGCGCGGCCTGTCCCGCGCCGTCCCGGGTGAGGGCGATCTGGTGGTCGCCGGAGAAGTCGCGCAGCACGGCGAAGACGACGCCGCCGAAGTCGCGGACCAGCATGATCCGTCCGGCGACGGTGACCTGCTCGCCCGGACGCGCCTCAGAGCGGACCTCGGCGAGGGTGCGGGTCCGGGCCGGTACGCCGACCGGGTAGGGGTCGACGCCCTCGGCGCGCAGCCGGTCCAGCCGGGCGTGGCGGACGCGGACCTGTTCGGGCAGCCCGGCGAGCGGGTCCGCCGCCGCGGCCCGCTCGGCGCCGTCGAGGCCGAGCGCGGTCAGCGGGGGCAGGCCCTCGGTGGTGGCGGGCCGCGGTCCGGGCCGGGCGTGCGCGCGGCCGCGCAGCCTGCGCAGCCACGGCGGGGCGGGCGGGGAGAGGAAGCCCTCGGCGATGGCGGAGGCGACGCCGATGCGGGCGAGGGAGGCGGGATCGCCGTAGCAGAGGTAGCGCGGATACCACTGGGGGCGGTACTTGGCGTTGGACCGGTAGAGGGCTTCGAGCTGCCACCAGCGGGAGAAGAACAGCAGCAGCCGGCGCCACAGGCGCAGCACCGGGCCGGCACCGATGCGGGCGCCCTCCTCGAACACCGAGCGGAACACGGCGAAGTTGAGCGAGATCCGGCGCACGCCCAGCCGCGGGGCCGCCGCGCACAGGTCGGCGACCATGAACTCCATGATGCCGTTGGGCGCCGTGCGGTCGCGGCGCATCAGGTCCAGGGACACCCCGTCGCGGCCCCAGGGCACGAAGGAGAGCAGGGCGAGGAGCGTGCCGTCCCGGTCGAGCGCCTCGACGAGCAGGCAGTCGCCGTCGGCGGGGTCGCCGAGGCGGTCCAGAGCCATGGAGAAGCCGCGTTCGGTCTCGGTGTCGCGCCAGGCGTCGGCCTTGTCGATCACCTCGGCCATCTCCTCGGGGGCCAGCTCGGCGTGCCGGCGGACCCGGCAGACGGCGCCGGTGCGGCGGACCCGGTGCACCGCCTGCCGGATCACCCTCATGTCCCGTCCGTCGAGGTCGAAGCCGGCCGTGTGCACGATCGCCTCGTCGCCGAGTTGCAGGGCGCCGAGTCCGGCGCGGACGTAGGCGCGGGCGCCGTCCTCGGAGGCGCCCATCACGGCGGGCGTCCAGGCGTGGCGGCGGGCCGCCTCCAGCCAGGCGGCGAGGGCGTGCGGCCACGCCTCCCGGTCGCCGACGGGGTCGCCGCTGGCCAGGCACACGCCGGCTTCGACGCGGTAGGTGACGGCGGCCTTGCCGCTGGGCGAGAACACGACGGCCTTGTCGCGGCGGGTCGCGAAGTAGCCGAGGGAGTCGTCCTCGCCGTAGGCCCTGAGCAGGGCGCGGATGCGAGGTTCCTCGTCGCCGTGCAGGGCGGCTTCCAGCCGCTGCGAGCGGAACAGCGTGGCGGCGGCGTTGAGCAGGGCGAGCGCGCCGAACAGGCCGAGCAGGAAGGTGACCGCGCGGGGCGGGCGGCCGTCGAAGTCGCGGGCGGAGGCCAGTCCGCCCAGCACCCGGTCGGCGGACCAGGCCAGGCACTCGTCCGGCGGCAGCGTGCCGGGCAGGAGCGCGACCAGGCCCCAGCCCGCCAGGACCGCCACGACGAGCCAGGCGACCAGGACGGCCAGCGCGCGCCACACGGCGCCGCGGCGGGAGGCCGCGTAGAACTCCCCGCGGGCGGCGACCAGCAGGAGCAGCGCCAGGCCGCACAGGACGAGCGAGGCCAGCGACACCGCGAACGGGCCGAGCACCAGGCCGAGGGCGTCGCCGAGGAGCACCAGGCCCAGGTAGACCACCACGAGCCACCAGGCGACCTTCTTGCGGGCGGCGGTGGCGCCGGCCAGCAGGAACAGGAAGGCGGCGTAGGCGAGGTTGGCGCTGACCGGGACCAGCAGCTCGTCCAGGAAGCGGACGACGGGGCGGAGCAGGTCGCGCAGCGGGGCGATGAGGTCGAGCAGGGCGCAGAGCAGGGCCAGGGCGCCGAAGAAGACGGCGAAGCCTTCGGGCACCTTGCCGAGGAAGCCGCCGCCGTGCGCCCGCGCGGGGTCCGCGGCGCGCCGGGGCGGTGCGGCGGCGGTCATGGCTGTGAGGGGGTGGCTCGCATGGTTCGACTCTAGGAACAGCGCGCCCGGCGCGCCCGTCGGGACCGCCCTGCCGAGGAACGGCCGCCACGTCGTCCGATAGCCTCACGAGCGTGACGGAACAGCACGAAGAGCGCGGGGAGCACGAGCGGCACGCCCATGTGTTCGAGCGCGGCACGGACGGCCCGAAGGTGATCGTGGCCGGGGTGGACGGCTCGGACACCTCGATGCGGGCGGCCGCCTACGCCGGCGGTCTGGCGCGGCGCCAGAACTCCCTGCTGGCTCTGGTGTACGTGCAGCCGGTGATGACGGCGGGCACGGCGATGGGGGCGCCGGTGGCCGAGGTGACCGACGAGATCGCCGAGGGCCTGGTACGGCAGATCCGGGAGGCCGCCGAGCGGCTGAAGGGGATATACGAGGTCCGCTGGGAGTTCCACACCTTCCGCGGCGACCCGTACGGCGGCCTGGTGCGGGCGGCCGACGAGCTGAGGGCGGACGCGGTGGTCGTGGGCGCCTCCGAGCAGGCCGGGCACCGGATCGTCGGCTCGGTGGCCGTGCGGCTGGTCAAGGCCGGGCGGTGGCCGGTGACGGTGGTGCCGTAGGGGCGCGGGGTCCGGGGGCGCCCGGTTCCTCAAGGTCCGGCTCCTCAAGGGCAGGTTTCTCAAGGTCTGGCCCCGGTTCGGCTCCTCAAGGTCCGGTTTCTCAGCGTCTGGCCCCGGTCCGGCTCCTCAAGGTCCGGCTTGTCAAGATCCTGCCTCGGGCCGCCGCGGCGGGCCGTCCGGTCGTGCGTGGCGTCTTCCGCGTCCGGCGGGGGTGGGGATCATGATCCGCCGTCAGCCGTCCGCCGTCCGCCGTCCGCGAAGAGGTGAGGCGCATGACCAGGTGCGGTTCGCCGTGTGGTTCCTGATCGGCTGCGCGATCTACTTCGGCTGCTCCTGCCAGCGTTCGGCACTGACCGGCGGCCGGCAGGCCGGGGACTGACCGTGGGGCCGACCGGGGACTGACCGTGGAGCTGACGGAGAGCTGGGGGCGCGGCGCGCGCCGCCCGCGGCGCCCGCGCCGCCGCGCCCGCCCGGCCGCACCGCTCACGGCGGCTCGGCCACCCGAGTGACCGGGGTGACCGGGTCACCCCGGTCACCCGCTCATCGTGAGCCCGTCCCGGTCCGCGCCCCGGGCCAGTACGGCCGTGCGGATGGCGTCGCGCACGGACTGGAGGTCGGCGCCCCCGGCGATGGCCGCCCCGACGTCCACCACCCGGCCCGCGTCGACGTCGTACATCTCGGGGACGAACTCGGCCCTGCTCACCTCCCAGCGTCCCCCCGGCCGGGCGGGCGGGGCGAAGGTGAAGCGGGCGAGGGTGCTCTGCCGGGCGCGCGGGTCCTGCCGTCCGGCGCCCGCCGCCCCGCCGTCCGCACCGTCGCCGTCCGCACCGTCGCCGTCCGTTCCGTCGCCGTCCGCCGCGCCGCCGTCCGCAGCGCCGGCGTCCGCCCCGCCGCCGATCTGGTCGCCGAGCCCGTACGCCACCCAGGTGCCGTTGACCTTCTCGTAGGGCAGCGGGCCCCGGGTGCGGGTGCCGAGGATCAGGTCGACGTCGGGGCGGTCGCCGGTGCGGGCGGCGGTCAGCCGCTGGGCCAGGTCCAGTTGCCCCTGGTCGGGCGCGTCCTGCCGCTCCCGGCCCCAGTCCAGGGACACCACGACCACGTCGGCGCCCGCCTGCCGGGCGGCGCGGGCGTCGGCGACGATCCGGTCGGCGTCGATCGGGTTCAGCGCCCAGGGCTGCCCGGCCGGAAGCGGCTGGTTCGACGCGGAGGCGTAGGAGAGGCAGGCGACGAGCGCCCCGCCCGCGGGCAGCAGCGCGCCGCGCATCTCCGCCGCGCCGCGGGCCGTCCCGGCGTGCCGCAGGCCGGTGCGGTCGAGGGTGTCCAGGGTGCGCCGGACGCCGTCGGCGCCGTCGTCCAGGGCGTGCGCGGAGGCGGTCGCGCAGCCGTCGTAGCCGGTCGCGGCGAGCGCCTGGGCGAGCTGCGGCGGGGACTTGTAGAGGGGCGCTCCGGTGTACGCGCCGTCCGGGCCCTGCGCGGTGTCCAGGTGGCACAGCGCCAGGTCGGCGCGCGAGACGACCGGCGCGACGCCCGCCAGCATGGGCCGGAAGTCGTGGCCGGAGCCGTCCGCGTCGAACTTGGCCCGGTCGAGGACCGAGCCGTCCGGCAGGATGCCGCCGGAGGCGACGAGCGTGAAGGGGCCGGCCGCCCGCCGGGCGGTCGGCGCCGGATTCCCCGCGGGGGCGGCTGTCTGCGTGCGGTGGTCGACCCGGCAGGCCGCGCCCGCGGCGAGGAGGGCCGTCAGGACCAGGGCCGCCTGGCGTCTGCGTGCGATCATCGATTTACCTCACCGGCAGTCAGATAGGCATGAAATATGTACGAAGTCGGCGCCCCTCGCAAACGGACCGGACCCCCTGGTTAGCCCGTCCGGCGGGCGGCGCGACCCGTCCGCCCCCTCGCGCGGGGTTCGCGAGGCGCACGGGACGCCGGGGGACTGACGGGGCGGAGGGGAGCTGACGGACCGTTCGTCGCACCGTTCGTCGACGCCGTCGACCGCCCGCCGCACGGCGGTGCGCGCGCCCTGTCCCGGCGCGGGCCGCCTGCGCTGCCATACGACCATGACGGCCGCAACCGCCCTCCCGCACGCCACGAAGACCGCCGAGCACGAGATGGCCGCGCTGCAACGCGACCACGCGCGGCCGCTGTTCGCCCTGCTGCTGCGGCTGTGCGACGGCGACCGGCAGCGCGCCGAGGACCTGCTCCAGGAGACGCTGGTCCGCGCCTGGCAGCACCCCGAGGCGCTGCGCGCCGACGCCTTCGCCTCGGTGCGTCCCTGGCTGCTGACGGTCGCGCGGCGGCTCGCCATCGACGCGCGGCGCGCCCGCCAGGCCAGGCCGCCGGAGGTCGGGGACGCGGTCCTGGAGAGCACACGGGTGATCGCCGACCACGCCGAGCGGTCCGCCGCGGTGCTCGACGTGCGCGAGGCGGTGCGGACTCTCACTCCGCGGCACCGCGACGTCCTGGTGCTGGTGTACTTCCAGGGGGCCAGTGTGGCGGAGACCGCCGAGATCCTGGGCATACCGCCCGGTACCGTGAAATCCCGCGCGTACTACGCGCTGCGCGCCCTGCGCCGGGTGCTTCCGGGTTACGCGGCCGACCTGCGCTGAAACCGGGCCTCTGGTCAAGCCTCCGTAAAGCGCCTTGCTGTGGACCACCGTTGAGTAATCGGCTGTCCTCACGCGTGTTCTGGACGGGCCCGTCCCGAGAGTCGGAGCAGGGCGACGCGCAGGCACCGGAGGAAGGCAGGAAGGGATGCTGCACAGAGGTCACGAGACCGCGGACGACGACGGCGGACTCGCCGTCCCCATGGCCTGGTTGTACGCGGAGTACATCGCGGACGAACTGCTGCGCTCCGGCGATCTGATGCCGCCGGCCTCGGTGGAGTTCCGGGCCGGGCGGGACGCGCTGGCGCTGACCGTCTTCCTCTCCGACACCGGCGGCGAGCTGTCGGGCATCCGGGTGGTGTCGCAACTGGAGACCTGGATGTCGCTGACGGCGTACGACAGGCCGTGGGAGGACTGGGTCCGCGAGCGGATGGCCGACCTCGCCGCCGACGCCTGCGCGCGCGGCGTCCCCTGCCCGGACCTGGCGCTGGCCGAGGCGGCCTGGCGCTGGCTGGAGGAGACCGAGCTGCTCGCGCCCGACCTGGACGCGGTGCCGGGCCGCGCGGGGGCGCTGAGCGAGGACGAGGGGCCGCAGGTGTGGACGCCCGCCTGGCAGCTCGGCCTGCCGCTCGGCCACCTCGCCATCCACCTGTTCTGACGGCGTCCGCCTCTGCCGCCGTCTGACGGCCTCTGTCCGGGGCTGCGGGCGGGCTGCGGGCGGCTTCGGCCGGGGCTGCGAGCGGGCTCCGGCCGGGATTGCGGACGCGCTCCGATCGCACCCGGCGGTGCTGCGGGCGGCCTTGGGACTGGGCTGCGGACGTGCTCCGATCGGGTGCCGGGCGGGGCTGCGGGCGGGGTCGGCGGCGGTCCCGTTCCGGGCTTCTCGGCGGTGGCCGGCGCCGGACTGGATTCCGACCAATCCGCGGTCCCGGCCGCTCCGAACGCGTTGAGGACGATTCGCTGCGCCGCTTGAGTGATTCGGCGGCCGGGTGCGTACGGGTGGGAGCAAGGAGTAACCCCACCCGCACTCAACGGCACGAGGATTCGGCATGAGGTTCCTGGAACGGCATCGCGACGCCGGCGCCTACGCGCTCGGCGTGCTGGACGAGGCGGACGCCTTCCGCTTCGAGGACCACCTCATGGAGTGTCCTCGCTGCGCGGCGCACGTCACCGGGTTCGGGCCCGCGACGCGGCAGTTGCTGCTGTACCGGCGGGCCACCCCCCGCTCGGTGCACCCCGCGGCCCAGCCCGGCCCGCGGCTGTTGGAGCGGCTGCTGCGCGAGGTGTCCCACCGCCGCCGGGCCGGACGGCGGCGGCTGATCTACGGGCTGGCCGCCTCCGCGGTGCTCGCGGTGGGCGGACCGGCCGGCGCGGTCGTCGCCCGGCAGGGAGACGGATCCGTGCGGCTCACCGCGACCGACGCGTCGACCGGCGTGTGGGCGGAGGTCAGGGCGGCGGACGTCGGCTGGGGCAGCGAGGTGCGGCTGCGGGTCAAGGACGCGGCCGGATCGTACGCCTGCCGGCTGGTCGCCGTGGGCCGCGACGGCTCGGAGCAGACGGTGACCAACTGGACCGTCCGCGAGCACGGCGACGCGCCCGGCACCATGTCGGGCGGCACCGCGCTGCACCCCGCGGAGATCACCCGCTTCGAGGTGCGCACGGCGGACGGGCGCCGCCTGGTCACGCTCGGCCGCCCCTGACGGCCCCCGCCCGGCGCAGGGCCGCGGCCCCGGCTACTTGAGCAGCCGGGACAGTCTCCGGTCGGCCAGCGGCTTGCCGCCCGTCTGGCAGGTCGGGCAGTACTGGAGCGAGGAGTCGCTGAAGGAGACCTCGCGGATGACGTCGCCGCACACCGGGCAGGGCTCGCCGGTGCGGCCGTGCACCCGCAGCCCGCTCTTCTTCTCCGACTTCAGCCGCCCGGCCGCCACCCCGCGAGAACGCTCGACCGCCTCGGTCAGCGTGGTCCGCAGCGCCGCGTACAGCCGGCTGACCTCCTCCGGCGCCAGCGAGGCGGCGAGCCTGAACGGGGACATCCCGGCCGCGTGCAGGATCTCGTCGCTGTAGGCGTTGCCCACGCCCGCGATCAGGCTCTGGTCGCGCAGCGCGCCCTTGAGCTGGCGCCGCTCGCCCGCCAGCAGCGCGGCGAACCGCTCCTCGTCGAAGTCGGCGGCCAGCGGGTCGGGGCCGAGCCGGGCCACGCCCGGCACCTCGTGCGGGTCCCGCACGACGTACACCGCGAGCCGCTTCTGCGTGCCGGCCTCGGTGAGGTCGAAGCCCGCGCCGTTCTCCAGCGCGACCCGCAGCGCCAGCGGCCCCTTCCCCGGCCGGGGCGGCCCGTCGGGCAGCCGGTCCCGCCACTGGAGCCATCCGGCGCGCGCCAGATGGGTGACGAGGTGCGGGCCGGCGCCGGTCTGGAGGTCGAGGAACTTGCCGTAGCGGTGCACCGCGGTCACCTCGCGGCCCTCGAGCGCGCCGGGGGGAGGGTCGTAGGTCTTCAGGACGCTGACGGCCGCGGGCAGGACCCGGACGATCTCGTGGCCGACCAGGTTCTCGGTCAGGAAGTCCTTGAGCGCTTCCACCTCGGGCAGTTCCGGCATGAGTCCAGAGTGCCACCCGCAGCCGGGAGTGCCACGCGGTGGCGGCGGGGGGTCAGCCGGTCGCGGGAACGGGGACCACGAACTCGCACCACAGGCACTTGCCGCCGCCCCGGGCCTCCACGCCCCAGACGTCGGCGAGCCGGTCGACGAGCAGCAGCCCGCGGCCGGAGACGCACTGCTCCCCCGGCTCGCGGCGGCGGGGCAGGGCGCTGGAGGCGTCCTCCACCTCCACCCGCAGCCGCCGGTCGGCGCCGCTGAGCACCCGGAGGGTGACGATCGCGGCCCCCTCGGTGTGCATCAGGGCGTTGGTGATCAGCTCGTCGGCCACCAGTTCGATCTCGTCGGAGCGCTCCCGGGCGCCCCAGGTGCGGACCGCCGAGCCGATCCGGTGCCGGGCGCCGGTCAGCGCCTCCGGGTCCCCCGGCGCCACGTGCTGCCGGATCCGGCCGACGGGCCGGCGCTCGGTCAGCGCGCGGCGGCGCAGCACCAGCAGCGCCACGTCGTCGTCGCCGCCGCGCTCCTCGGCCATCCCGATCAGCAGGTCGGCCAGCTCGCGCACGTCCGCGGGCCCCGCGGCGACGGCGTCGCGCAGGGCGCGTATCCCGTCGTCGAGGTCGGCGCCGGGCTGTTCGACCAGGCCGTCGGTGCACAGCACCAGGGAGTGTCCGGGGTCCAGCTCCAGCGTGCCGACGGGGTACTCCAGGCCGCCGAACTCCGCGGACAGGCCGAGCGGCAGACCGCCCTCGACGGTGACACGGCGGCAGACGCCGTCGCCCTCCCGCACCAGCGGGTCGATGTGTCCGGCGCGGACCACTTGGACGACGCCGGTGGACAGGTCGGCCTCCGCGTACAGGCAGGTCGCGAAGCGGTCGGTGTCCAGCTCGCGCAGGAAGATCGAGGCGCGGGCCATCACGGTGGCCGGGGGGTGGCCCTCGGCCGCGTAGGCGCGCAGCACGATGCGGAGCTGGCCCATGACGGCGGCGGCGTGCGTGTCGTGGCCCTGGACGTCGCCGATGACGGCGCCGACCCGGCCGCCCGGCAGCGGGATCAGGTCGTACCAGTCGCCGCCGATGTCCCGGCCCAGGGAGCCGCCCGCGTAGCCGGAGCGGTAGCGCACGGCGATGTCGGCGCCGGGCACGCTGGGGATGGTGCGCGGCAGCATGGCCTGCTGGAGCCCTTGGGCGAGGTCCTTCTCCTGGTCGTAGAGCATCGCCCGCTGGAGGCTCTGCGCGATGCTGCTGCCGAGCGCGACGAGAATGTTGCGCTCCTCGGGCGTGAAGCCGTGGCGGCCGCTGTAGAGCAGGCCCATGCCGCCGATCGGGCGCGCCTGCGCGATCAGCGGCAGATAGGCGGCCGAGGTGATGTCCAGGCCGATGATGTGCGGCCACAGGATGGGGTAGCGCTCGGCGAAGTCCTCCGGGGACTCGATGAAGCGGGGGCTGAGGGTGCGCACCGCCTCGCTCATCGGGTAGGGGTCGTCGAGCCGGGTGACGTGGGTGCCGGGCACGGAGGACTCCTCCGGCCCTTCGGCGACCAGCCGGATGCGGTCGGCCTCCAGCAGGCCGAGGACCAGGCTGGTGGAGCCGAGCAGCGGCAGTCCGTGGCTGTCCTTGACGACGTCGATGACGTCCTGGACGGTGCGCGCGTGGGCGAGGGCGGCGGTGGCAGCCTGGACGACGTTGGTCTGCTCGCGCCGGGCGGCGTCCCGGGCGACGCGCTCCCGGAGTCCGGCGCTGTCGTCGAGTTCCTCGGTGGCGTCCCGCACGATGCCGATGATCCGGCGCGGGCGGCCGGTCTCGTCCCGGCGGATGTAGCCCTGGGTGTGGGCCCAGCGCAGGGCGCCGTCGCGGCGGCGCAGCCGGATGTAGGTGCCGTAGTTCTCGCTGCCGTCCTTGATCGCGCGGGCCAGCAGGGCGTCCAAGCGCTGGCCTTCGCCGCCGGTGATCCGGGGGGCCACGCTGTCGGGACGGCCGTCGAACTCCTCGGGGCGCAGGTCGAAGATCTGGTGCGCCTGGGCGTCCATGCTGAGCAGACCGGTGTCCAGGTCCCAGTCGAAGCTGCCCATGCGGTTGAGCGCCAGGATGAGGTCCGGGTGTGCGGGCCAGTCGTCCGGGGGTGACAGGACGTGCGCTCCCCGTTCAGCCATGGGGCCACCTTGCCAGGATTTGTCGGATTCTTCGAGCCGGGAGCGGGGTAAGCGGAGCCCGACGAGGTGTGTCCGGACGACGGGAGCGTGCACGGCCATGGGATGGTTCGCCGCAGCGGACTGCTGGCTGAGCCGGCTGGTCTTCCAGCGGGCGCTGGCCGCGCTGTACGTGATGGCGTTCCTGACGGCGGCCCTCCAGTTCCGGGCGCTGCTGGGCGAGCGCGGGATGCTGCCGATCCCCCGGTACGTCGCGCGGGTGCCGTTCCGGCGGGCGCCGAGCCTGTTCCACCTGCGCTACTCCGACCGCCTTTTCGCGGCGGTCGCCTGGACCGGGTGCGCGGTGTCCGCGGCGCTGCTCGCGGGGCTCGACGGCCTGCTGCCGCTGTGGGGCGGCATGCTGCTGTGGCTGGCCCCCTGGGCGCTGTACCTGTCCATCGTGAACGTGGGACAGACCTGGTACGGCTTCGGCTGGGAGTCGCTGCTGCTGGAGACGGGGTTCCTCGCGGTGTTCCTGGGCAACGCCACGGTGGCCCCGCCCGTGGTCGTGCTGTTCCTGCTGCGCTGGATCCTGTTCCGGGTCGAGTTCGGTGCGGGGCTGATCAAGCTGCGCGGGGACGCCTGCTGGCGGAAGCTGACCTGCCTGGACTACCACCACGAGACGCAGCCGATGCCGGGCCCGCTGAGCTGGTTCTTCCACCGTCTGCCGGCCCCGCTGCACCGGGTCGAGGCGGCCGCCAACCACGTCACGCAACTGCTCGTGCCGTTCCTGCTGTTCACCCCGCAGCCGATCGCCACGGCAGGGGCCGCGGTCATGATCCTGACCCAGGTGTGGCTGGTGCTGTCGGGCAACTTCGCCTGGCTGAACTGGATCACGATCGTGCTGGCCCTGTCGGCGGTCCGGTGGCCGGGGAGCGCGCCCTCGCCGGGGCCCGCCGCCCCGCTGTGGTACGAGGTCGTCGTGCTGGCCGTCTGCGCGCTGCTGGCGGTCCTCAGCTACCGGCCCGTGCTGAACATGATCTCCCGTCGCCAGGTCATGAACCGCTCCTTCGACCCGCTGCACCTGGTCAACGCCTACGGGGCGTTCGGCAGCGTGAGCAGGGTCCGCCACGAGGTGGTGCTGGAGGGGACCTGGGACGACCCGGCACGGGAGGACTCGGACTGGCGGGCCTACGAGTTCAAGGGCAAGCCCGGCGATCTGAGGCGGTGGCCGCGCCAGTTCGCGCCGTACCACCTGCGCCTGGACTGGCTGATGTGGTTCGTCGCGCTGTCCCCGGCGTACGCGGGCGGCTGGTTCGGCGTCTTCGTGGAACGGCTCCTGGAGAACGACCGCGACACCCTGCGGCTGCTGCGCCGCTCGCCCTTCCCCGCGGACCGCCCGCCGCGCTACGTCCGCGCCCGGCTGTACCGCTACCGCTACACCACCGCGCGGGAGCTGCGCGAGACCGGCGCCTGCTGGGACCGCGCGTACGTGCGGGACTTCCTGGCGCCGACCCGGCTCGCGGAGCGCGCCGGGAGGCCGTGACGGGAGCGTCTCTGTCAGACCCCTCCCCTACAGTCGGGCGCATGAGAGCTAAGGGCACGTTCACCGTGAAGTCCTTCACGCCGACCGAGCTGAGGCCGGACCCCGACGTCCGCACCGGCCTCCCGGTCGGCGTGGCCACCCTGGAGAAGCGCTTCGAGGGCGAGATCACCGGCCGCTCCGCCACCCTGTTCACCGCCGCCTACGACCAAGAGTCCGAGGTGGGCACCTACGTGGCCATGGAGTCGTTCGACGGCGCCCTCCACGACCGGCGCGGCGCCTTCAACTTCGCCCACTCCGGCACCACGACCGGCGACGACCGCAGCATCGACTTCTTCACCGTCGTCCCCGCCAGCGGCACCGGCGAGCTGACCGGAATCCGGGGCACCGGCGGCCTGGCGATCGACGCCGACGGCACGCACCGGATCTGGTTCGACTACGAGCTGGACTGAGCGGATATACGGGCGGGCGCGGCGCGGCGCGGGGACGCAGATGACACGACGGGCGCCGCGCCGACCGCGCGCCCCGTGCTCAGCCGCGCCGCAGCCGCCGCGTCATCAGTTCGAACGGCCGCAGCCGCAGCGCGATGCGGTCGCCGTCGCGCTCCGGGGCGCCGGTCACGGGCCGCTCCAGCAGGTCCGTCACCGTGGCCCGCGCGCGACGGTGAAGCTCGGCGTCAGCGTGGCCCGAGCGCGGCCTCCACGGTCCGCGGCGGGGCGCCGACACTCTGGCCCGGCGCCCCGCCCGGCGCCTCACGTCACGGTGTGTGCGGGCGCGGGCCGGCGCCGCCGGACGAGGCCGCGTCCGGGCCCTGGATCTCCAGGCGGCCGTTCCCCTGCCCGGACCGGCCCTCGCCGGACCCCTGGCCGCCCTGAGCGCTCTGGCCGTTCTGGCCGCTGAGGTTCTGGCGGACCGAGTCCAGGATCGTCAGGCCCTGGGCGACCAGGCCCGCCGCGATCTCGCCGAGGCCGTCCGCGCCGTTGAGGACGTTGACGTTGGCGCCGGCCAGTCCTCCGGCCGCCTCCTTGACGATCTGCGGAAGCTGGTCGATCAGCATCCGGTCGAGCGCGACCCGGTCGTACGACGCCGCGGCCTCGGCCTGGATCTTCATGCGCTGGGCCTCGGCGGCGGCGAGGATCCTGACCCGCTCGGCGTCCGCCTCGGCGGGCTTGACGACCTCGGCCACCAGCTCCTGCTGGCGCAGCTTCGCCTGCCGCTGGGCCAGTTCGGTCTGCGCGGCGAGCACCTCCTGCTGGGCGTGCGCCTGCGCCAGCGGACCGGCCTGGGACGCGTGCGCCTGGGCCCGGTCCACCTCGGCGGAGTACTCCGCCTTGACCACGGCGGTCTGCCGGGCGTACTCGGCCTGGCGGCGCGCCGCCTCCTGCTCCGCCTCGGCGGCGGCCTGGTTGGCCTGTGCCTGGGCGATCTGGGCCTGGCGCTGGATGGCCGCCTTGTGCGGGGCGGACATGGCGTCGATGTAGCCGGTGTCGCCGTCGTCGATGGACTGGATCTGCAACGAGTCCACGATCAGACCGATCTTGGCCATCTCCGTCTTGGAGGTGTCGAGCACCTCGGCGGCGAGCTTCTGCCGCTCGGTGACGATCTCCTCCACCGTCATCGAGCCGATGATGGCGCGCAGGTGCCCGGCGAAGATCCGCCCGGTCAGGACCGACATCTGATCCTGGTCGGACAGAAAGCGCTGCCCGGCGTTGATGATGCTCTCGGTGTCGTTGCCGACCTTGAACGCGATGACGGCGCGCACGTGCAGCGCGATGCCCTGCTTCGTCACGCAGGTCTCGACGACCTCGGACTCGCACATCGACAGGGTGAGGAAGCGGACTTTGCGGAAAACGGGCAGCACGAACTTGCCGTGCCCCGTCACCACCCGGAACGGCGCGCCCCCCAGTCCCCGCCTGCCGCCCGAGATCAGCATCGCCTCATCGGGGGCGGGAACGCGGTAACCGAACATCTTCTCGTCTCTCCTTAGCCTGCGTCTGCCGCATCGCCGCGCAGCCGGTCCAGGGGATCGCCCCACTCGATGACGTCGACCTCACGGCGTCCGCGGGACTCCACCACGAGGACCGTCGCACCGATCGGCAACGGTTCCTGCGACCAGGCGAGGAAGGTTTCGGAACCGCCTCTGACCCGCACCAGGATCTCGCCGGGGCCGGCGGATCCGCGCGTGCCGATGAGAAGCTCCCCCGTGCAGCCGATCACGGCCTCGTCTTGCGCCATTGCCGACTACTTCCCCTCGTATTCGCCCTGTTCTTCTGACCTTAGACCCCCCAGGTCGGAGTGCCTACGCCGCGTCCGGTCCCGTTCGCGGCGGCCCTCTTCCCCGGCGCGCGACCCTCTCGACGCCGCCGCCCGCGCCGGGCACAGTTCTCCCTGCGCCCTCGCGTCCGCCCGCGCCAGCGCGCCATGACCGCGAGCGAGGCCCCGCCGGGACCTGCGCGCGCCGCCCGTCCGCCGTCGAGGAGCGCCCGTGACTGACTGGGTCGGCCGCAGTGCCGCCGAGATCGCCGCCGCCGTACGCGACAAGCGGGCCACGCCGCGCGAGGCGGTGGCCGCCCATCTGGACCGCATAGCCCGCGTCGACGGCCGGATCGGCGCCTTCCGGACCGTCCGCGCGGCGGCGGCGCTCGCCGAGGCCGACGAGGTCGCCGACCGCTCCGACCTGACCGAACTGCCCCTCGCGGGCGTGCCGGTGGCCGTCAAGGACAACCTCGCGGTGCGCGGCGAGTCCACCCGCGTCGGCTCGGCAGCGACTCCGGACGCGCCGGCCGAGCGGGACCACGTCGCCGTGGCCCGGCTGCGAGCGGCGGGCGCGGTGGTGCTCGGGCTGACCCACGTGCCCGAGCTGTGCGTCTTCGGCACCACCGAGGGCGTGCACGGCGTGGTCCGCAATCCGTGGGACACCGCGCGCACGGCGGGAGGGTCGTCGGGCGGCAGCGCGGCCGCCGTGGCCGCCGGGATGGCGCCGATCGCGCTGGGCAACGACGGGATGGGCTCGCTGCGCATCCCCGCCGCCAACTGCGGCCTGGTCACGATCAAACCGGGTCACGGGACGGTCCCCGCGGGGATCGGGGACGGCGACTGGTTCGGCATGGCGGAGAACGGGCCGCTGGCCACCACGGTCGAGGACGCCCGCCTGGTGCTCTCGGTGCTGGCGGGCGGCGGGATCCCGAGCGAAGCGCCGGTCCGGCCGCGCACGGTCGCCGTGTCCGTGCGCAGCCCGCTGGCCGGGACTCTGGTGAGCCGGCCCTACGCCCTGGCCGTGCGCGAGGCGGCGGCGCTGCTCGGCGCGGCCGGTCACCGTGTGCGCCGCGCCGATCCGCCGTACCCGGCGTCGCTGGGGGTGACGGCGCTGCGGCACTGGACGGCCGGCACGGCCGTGGACGCGGCCGGTCTGGACCCCCGGCGGCTGGCCCGGCGCACCCGGGTGCACGCCGCCGTGGGACGCCGGTTCGCGCCGGGCGTGCGCACCGGCGACGCGCGGGAGCGGCTGCGCGAGCGGCTGGCGCCGTTCTTCGCCGAGCACGATGTGCTGCTCACCGCCGCGCTGGCCCGCCGCGCCCCGAAAGCCGGGCCCTGGCACGAGCGGGGCTGGCTGCGCAACGTGCTGTCGTGCAGCGCCTATTCGCCGATGACGCCGCCGTGGAACCTGACCGGCTGGCCCGCGATGGCGGTGCCGCTGGGCACGCTGCCGCCCGGCGCTCCCTGCGCCGTGCAACTCGTCGGCCGCCCCGGCTCGGAGGGCATGCTGCTGGACCTGGCCGGGCAGATCGAGCGCGCCCGTCCGTGGCGGCGCACGACCGACCCGCGATAGCGCCACGCGGGTCGCGCTGACCCACGGCACGGAGCGTCGGCCCGAGGCGGACCGGGCCGAGGAGGACACCGTGCGTGCGTCAACGCGAACTCCCGCTGACCGGTGCCCCGTTGAGGTACGACCGTGGGACCCGGGCCGCCTTTTGCCGTTCGGAGGCGACCGGATCCGGGCGGGAGCCCCGGGTTCTACGGGGGTCAGTCCACGCTGGGCAGGATGTGCGGCTCGGCGAGGTCGTCCTCGTAGCCCGCCAGGCGGATGGGGGCCGAGCGGGCCCACACGTCGAGGATGCCGAGATCCCCGTGGCGTCGCCTGCCGCGCTCGACATGGTCCAGGGAAGGCTGCTCGCTGCTCGTCTTGTCCGGTGTCACCGCGCACTCCTTATGTGTCGGTCACCCTCGGGGGAGGCCGGAACCCACTCTGCGTTCCGGCGCCTGAAACCCGCTCGAAGGTGGGTCGAAAGGCAGGTCGGACGCGGTGGCGCCGGCGACTGAGGTCCGAGCGGGCCGTGGTAGGCCCCTCGCCCCGGGACGGACCGTGGGTGTGGATGAAACCCGGTCGAGCTGTCCGTCTACTCCAGATTAACCAAATGAGCGGACCCGCGCTCGATAGGGACGCAAAAAGCTGGTAACCATCTGAAGTCAAGCGTGTTCACAAGATTAGCCACCCGCCGATCCGTCACATCGAGTGCGAGGCGAGATTCACCCGTTCGGGCTACGCCGCACCGTTCAAGCCCCGTTGGCCGCGGCGCAAGCCCGCCGTGCTCTGCTGCCGGGGGGCAACGGCTGTCTCGCGGAAGGACCGACGCATGGAGCTGCGCAGTGTCGCGGAGCTGATGGACCTGCTGTACGCCTGCCGGGGCGCCGCCGCGCCGGACGCCTGCGGCGGCCGTGCTGACCGCGAAGACCCCACCGACCGCACCGACCCCACCGACCGCCCCGACCCCGCTGATCGCACCGATCCCGCCGGTCGCGCCGATCTTCTCGAGCGCGCCCTGCGCACCGCCGCGCTGCTGCGCCGACGCCGTCCGGCCGACAAGGAGCTTCAGGTGGCGGGCCTCGTCCTGGGCGTCGCCGGGCTCCTCGGCCCGGTGCGCGCGGACGCCGCCGGGTCCTCGGGCGCGGCCCGCGCGGCCGGGGCGGTGCGGGCCCTGCTGGGCGAGCGCGTCGCCGGTCTGGTGCGCGAGCAGGCGGGCGACGGCGGCCGGACGGCGCCGCCGCCCGACGAGGACGCCCTGACGCTGGGCCAGGCGTACGAGGAGGCCCGCCGTGCCGACGGCCCCGGCGCCGGGGTCCTGGAGGACTGGCGGACGCTGCTGGAGCTGGTCGCCGCCCGCCGCTCCCCGCTGGGCGCCGTCGACTGACCTGACCCTCGACCGACCTGACCGCCGACCGGCCTGACGTCAGGCCGGGCGGGGCGCGGTCACCACTTGCCCGGCGCGTAGTCCTTCAGGAAGACGCCGTAGAGGTCCTCCCCCGCCTCGCCGCGCACGATGGGGTCGTAGACCCGGGCGGCGCCGTCGACCAGGTCGAGCGGGGCGTGGAAGCCGGCCTCGGCCAGCCGGACCTTGTCGGGGTGCGGCCGCTCGTCGGTGATCCAGCCGGTGTCCACGGCGGTCATGAGGATGCGGTCCTGCTCGTACATCTCCTGGGCGCTGGTGCGCGTGAGCATGTTCAGGGCGGCCTTGGCCATGTTGGTGTGCGGGTGGCCCGCGCCCTTGTAGCCGCGCGCGAAGACGCCTTCCATGGCGGAGACGTTGACGATGTAGGCGCGCCCGGAGGCGGCCGCCATCGCCGGGCGCAGTCGGCTGATCAGGATGAACGGCGCCGTGGAGTTGCAGAGCTGGACCTCCAGCAGCTCCACCGGGGTGACCTCGTCGACCGTCTGGATCCAACTGTTGGTGTCGTGCAGGTCCGGGACCAGGCCGCCGGCGTCGATGGCCGTGCCCGCCGCGATCCGCTCCAGGGACGCCGAGCCCGACACCAGGGCGAGGTCGGTGACGTCCTGGGCGCTGAGCACACCGGCGCCCGCCGCGGGCAGCGCGGTGACCGCGCCGGAGCCGAAGGCGCCGATGACCTCGGACGCGGGCAGCTCACCGGCGGGCAGCGGCGCCGACTCGGCGGCGGTCAGCTCGCTGTACGCCTGCGGGGAGCGGCGGACGGTCTGCGCGGCGTTGTTGATCAGGATGTCCAGCGGCCCCTGGGCGGCCACCGAGTCGGCGAGGGCGACCACCTGGGCCGGGTCGCGCAGGTCGATGCCGACGATCTTCAGACGGTGGATCCACGCGTCGCTGTCCGGCTGGGCCTTGAAGCGGCGGACGGCGTCGTGGGGGAACCGGGTGGTGATCGTGGTGTGCGCGCCGTCGCGCAGCAGTCGGAGCGCGATGTACATGCCGATCTTGGCCCGGCCGCCGGTGAGCAGCGCGCGCTTGCCGGTCAGGTCGGCGCGGGCGTCGCGGCGGGCCCGGTTCTCGGCCGCGCAGGTCTGGCAGAGCTGGTGGTAGAAGTAGTCGACCTCGATGTAGCGCTGCTTGCAGACGTAGCACGAGCGCGGGCGCCGCAGAACGCCCGCGATCTGCCCCTCCCCGGTGAGGGAGGACGGCAGGACGCCCTCCGTCTCGTCGTCGATGCGCTGCGCGGAGCCGGTGGCGGTGGCCTCGGTGACGGAGCGGTCGTGGGCGGTCTTGGCGGCCCGGCGCTCCTGGCGGCGCCGCTGCTTGACCACGCGGTACAGGTGCGAGGTGGCGCGGCGCACGGCGACCGCGTCCGGGTGGTCGACGTCGATTCCGTCCAGTTCGCGGAGCACGTCGAGGCACACGGCGAGGCGCTCGGGGGCGATGCCGGGCCCGTGCCCGGGGTCGCCGCCCGGCGCGGGCGCCGCCTCGTCCATGGCCGTCGTGGCGTCGTCTGTCACCGTCATCGCGCTGCCGTTTCCCTGGTCGCTCTCGCGGCGCTCCGACGGGCGCCCGCTGTCGAACGGGGGAGTTTACGGCAGCGACGCGTCGCTCAGCCAAACGCCCGCGGGTCAAGGTCCGCAGACCGTGATCAGCGTCTCCACCTCCTCGGAGAGGGCGCGGGCCAGCCGGCCGAGGTCCGGCACGGCGCGGGCGTCGGCGACCAGGCCGTAATGGACCCGGCCGCGGTAGGTGGAGACGGCGACGGCGAGGGACTGGCCGCGGGCGAGCGGGGCGAAGGGGTAGACCTCGGTGAGCGGATGGCCGCCGAGCCGCAGGCCGAAACCGGGCAGCGGGACGCTGGTGACCAGGATGTCGAACCACAGCCGGGCGGCCCCGCTGACCAGCGGGCCGCCCAGGCGGTGGCCGAGGGCGGGCACGTGGTCGGCCAGCAGGGCGACGGCGCCCGCGCCGCGGTTGGGTCCGGCGTCCTTGTTGCGGTCCATGGCGGTGCGGACGGCGGCCAGCCGGCGCAGCGGGTCGGCGACGTCGACGGGCAGCTCCATCAGGTAGCCGGAGAGCCGGTTGCCCTGGGGGTTCGCGGTGCGCGGACGACGCCGGGAGACGGGGATCAGGGCGCGCGGCGCGACGCCCTTCGTGGAGTCGCCGCGCTCCTCCAGCCAGCGGCGCAGGGCGCCCGCGACGACCGCGATCAGCACGTCGTTGACGGTGCCGCCGACGGCCTTGCGCACCAGGTGCACGTCGTCGATGTCGACGACCACGCCTGCGGTGCGGCGGGTGCCGGTGGGCTCGGCGACGAGGGCGGGCGTGGAGCGGCTGACCAGGGAGGTGCGGGCGACCGAGGCGCCGATGTCCAGGGCCCGGCCCACGTCGGAGAGGGCGCCGCGCAGCGCTCCGGGCAGCCGGCGCACGTCGGGCAGCAGGCCGTGCGGCGGCGCGGCCGGACGCGGGCGCCGTTCGGGCAGGTCCACCGGGTCGAGCAGGCCGGCGGCGAGGGTCAGGGCGCGCAGTCCGTCAGCGAGGGCGTGGTGGAACTTGAACAGCACGGCGAAGGAGTCGCCGTCCGCGCCCGGCAGCACGTGGGCCTCCCACGGCGGCCGGTTGCGCTCCAGCGGGCGCTGCATGAGGCGGCCGGAGGCGGCGTGGAAGTCGGCGACGGGCGCGTGCAGCCGCACGTGGTCGAGCGGGTCGAAGCAGGGGGCCGTCTCGCGGGCGGCGCCGCCGAAGCCGAGCGGGCGGCTCAGCACCCGGGCGGGGCGCCACTGGTCGCGGATGCGCATGCGCAGTCCGGGCACCGCGGCGGCGCGGGAGGCGAGCAGGTCGGCTGCGTCCTCCACGGCGGTCGGCGCGGGGACCGCGAAGACGCCGAGGGCGCCCAGGTGCATCGGATGGTCGGCGGACTCGATGTTCCAGAAGGCCAGGTCGAGGGGAGCGAGCGGGTCAGAAGTCAACGGCGTGCCTCGCATCGACGGTGGGTGAGCCTGCAAGTCGACCGCGTGCCACATATTACGTTCACATACGATTGGGCTACGCTCAGTCAACTCCACTTTACGGCCCACCACGGTCGGGCAGGGCGGGACACATGCGGTTTTAGCGGCCTTTGGAGTGCTCTTTGACCCCGTCCGGCCGTCGCCCCGGCCGCGCGCGGGACCAGGCGCCTGATCCCACCCCTGCGGCGACGCCTCTGGCGGAGGCGTCGCCGCATGGGCACGGGCGCGGGTCAGCCCGCCGGGCATCCTGCGGGCGTCGCCTGCGACGCGTCGCGGATCAGCGCCTGCTGAGCGGCCTTCACACGGGCGGCGTCCGGCTTGAGGACCCGCCGGTCGTAGGTGAGCAGCCCGTTCAGCTCGCCCTCCACGTCGCTGATCTGGGTGTAGACCGCGCCGTTGCTCCCCCGGCACGCCAGCGCCCGCACCTCGTCCAGCTTGGCGAGGTAGTCGTCGGTGTACGCGGCCGGGTCGACGTCGACGTAGCTCTGCTGCACCGGCCAGGCGTGGCCGGGCACCGCCAGGCCGAGCCCGCCGTACTCGCCGCTGACCAGGGCCCGCTTGCCGTCCGGGTGAGGCGGCAGGGCGGGAGAGGGGTATCCGTGCTCGTCCATGATGTCGCCGGCGCCGCCGTCGGCGCCCAGGTTGAGGCCCGACATGCCGTTGACCAGCCGGGTGGGGTCCCATCCCTTGGCCTGCTGGGCGATCCGCGTCTCGTCGTACTGGCCCCAGCCCTCGTTGAAGGTCACCCACATGACCACCGAGGGGCTGCTGACGTGCTCGTCGATGATCTGCTTCATCTCCCGCTCGTACTCGGCGCGGGCGGCCGGGGACGGGTTCACCCCGGCGGTCATGGCGGGCATGTCCTGCCAGACCATCAGGCCCAGCCGGTCGGCCCAGTAGAACCAGCGGTCGGGCTCGACCTTGATGTGCTTGCGCACGGCGTTGAAGCCGAGCCGCTTGTGCGTCTTCAGGTCGTAGGCCAGCGCCTCGTCGGTGGGGGCGGTGTACAGGCCGTCGGGCCAGAAGCCCTGGTCGAGGGTGGCCATCATGAAGACGGGCTTGCCGTTGAGCATCGTGCGCGGGACGCCGTTCACCTGCTGGACGGAGACCGAGCGCAGGCCCGCGTAGCTGCCGACCTCGTCCGCGCCGACCCGCACCTTCAGGCCGTACAGGAACGGGTCGTCGGGCGACCACAGGCGCGGGCGGCGGATCGTCAGCGTGAGCGGGCTCCCGGTGCGGCCGTGCGCCGCGGCCACCGCGTGCTTGCCGTCGTACGCCGTCACCGCGACCGGGAGGCCGGGCCGCACGCCCCTGGCCTGCACGGTGAGGCGGCCGTGCGCGGCGTCCGGGGTGAGCTTGAGGGAGTCCACGTGGTCGGCGGCGACCGGTTCCATCCAGACGGTCTGCCAGATGCCCGACGTGGGCGTGTACCAGATGCCGCTCGGGTCCAGGCGCTGCTTGCCCAGCGGCGGGTTCTCGCCGTCCGCCGCGTCGGTCGGGTCGTAGACGCCGACGATCAGCTCCTGGGCGCGTCCGGGCTTGAGCGCGGCGGTGACGTCCGCGCTGAACTTGTCGTAGCCGCCCTGGTGCGCGGCGACCCGGACGCCGTTGACGTAGACCTCGGCCTTCCAGTCGACGGCGCCGAAGTTCAGCCGCAGGCGCTTGCCGTGGCCGACGTGCCAGCCTGCGGGGACGGTGAAGGTGCGGCGGTACCACATGCGGTCCTCGTGGCGTTCGACGCCGGAGAGCTGGGACTCCACCGGGTACGGGACGAGGATGCGCTCGGGCAGGTCGCGGCCGACGGGCGGCCGCTCTCCGGCGTGGCCTGCGGCGAACTGCCAACGGCCGTTGAGGTTACGCCAGTCGGGGCGGGTGAGCTGTGGGCGCGGGTACTCGGGCAGCGCGTTACCGGGCCCGACTTGATCGGCCCACTTGGTGCGCAGTTCGTGTGTGGAATGGTTGGGGCCGCCGCTCCAGAACGCCCCGACCTGGTGACCGTCGGTCCCGGCGAGGCCGCCTTGGCCGTCGTAGCGGAGGTCGACGGCGCCGCGTCCGGTGCCGGTCTTGTCGCCGACGACCGGCTGCCGCAGGGCGACCAGGAGGGCGCGGTGATCGGCCGGATCGCGCCGGGCGGCGCCCAGCGGCCAGGCGGCGCCGCCGATCACGGCCCGGAAGTGGTCGGTGAGACCGGCGGGCGGG
Organism: Streptomyces sp. NPDC046985; assembly: GCF_040644415.1. Classification (NCBI taxonomy): domain Bacteria; kingdom Bacillati; phylum Actinomycetota; class Actinomycetes; order Kitasatosporales; family Streptomycetaceae; genus Streptomyces; species Streptomyces sp. NPDC046985. The sequence continues at coordinate 160,825 of NZ_JBEYWK010000016.1, read as the reverse complement.
GCCGCGAGCGGCTGCGCGAAGTCCATTCTGAGGGTGCGGCCGTCGCCGAGGACGGTGGTCGATGTCGCGCCGTCGTAGGCGTAGCCGTCGGGCAGGCGGAACGCCGACTGCGGGACGGGTTCCTTGCTGCCGCCGGGCTCGGTCCAGCGCAGGTGGATGTTCGAGCCGCCGAAGTGCTCGAAGTACTCGACCTTGAAGTCGTAGGGCTGACCGGCCGTCAACTCGATCGGCGCGGAGGTCTGTTCGTTGTCCCAGTCGTCGACCCAGTGGTCGATGGCGAGCTGCCCGCCGACCCAGAGGCGGAAGCCGTTGTCGGCGCTGAGGGAGAAGGTGTGGGCGCCGGTGTGCCCGGGGACGATCCGGCCGGTCCAGCGGACGCTGACGTCGTCCGACTGCCCGGTGGCGAAGGACAGTCGGGGTTCGAGGTCGTCGAAGTCGAGGTTCGGGTCGAACCCGGTGGCCTTCAGCTCGTGGAAGTCGAAGGCCCCGGGGGCGGACTGGGTGTAGTACTCGCCCTTGAGGCCGTGGACGGCCACGGGCTTCTGTGGGGCGGCGCTCGCGCCGGGCGGCGCGGTGAACGCGGCGAGACCGAGCGCCGCGGCGAGCAGCACCGCGAATCGGTCTCGGATACGGCTGATGCGCACGGATCCTCCTGCCGGGAGGGAAACTGGCGGGTCCTGTCCGCTGCCTGCGTGCGGGATTGTGCGTTCTGGTGCGTTACAACGTTGTCAAAGGCAGCCGACGGCATGACAACACGGAATCCCGCGCCCGTCCAGGGACATGACAAGGAACCGGTAAGGGAGGGTCCGGACTCGGACAGCGCGCACCGCCGCCGGTCGCCGGAGCGGTCATCGCAGACGCCTGGGGCGTGTCTCGAAAGGAGCGTCGTCCGCCCGCCGGGCAGACGGGACTCCGGTAACACGTCCTAGGACACGCGCTGGCCCTTGCCCAGGGCGATCACGCCGCCCTTGGAGACGGTGTACAGCTCGGCGTCGCGCTCGGGGTTGACGCCGATCGTCGCGCCGGGCGGCACGTCGACGTTCTTGTCCAGGACCGCCCCGCGCACCACCGCGCCGCGGCCGATGCGCACGTTGTCGTGCAGGACCGAGCCCTGGACGACGGCGCCCGGGTCCACCCGGACGCCCGGGGAGAGGATGGAACGGGTGACCTGGCCGCGGATCAGACAGCCCGCGCTGATGATCGACTCCCCCGCTATGCCGCCGGCGTTGAACCGGGCCGGCGAGAGCTGGCCCGAGTGGGTGTAGATCGGCCAGTCGCGGTTGTAGAGGTTGAAGGCGGGGCGCTCGGCGATCAGGTCCATGTGCGCGTCGTAGTACGCGTCCAGCGTGCCCACGTCCCGCCAGTAACCCTGGTCGCGGCTGGTCTCGCCGGGCACATGGCTGGCGCTGAAGTCGTAGAGCTGGGCCTCGCCGCGGTCGGTGAGCTGGGGCAGGATCGAGCCGCCCATGTCGTGCACCGAGTTCTCGTCCTCGGCGTCCCGGAGCAGGGACTCGACCAGCACTTTGGTGGTGAATATGTAATTGCCCATGGAGGCGAAGACGCTGTCCGGGGCGTCGGCCAGGCCGGGCGGATCCGCGGGCTTCTCCAGGAAGCTCTCGACGGTCTGCCCGTCCGAGCCCGGCGTGATCACGCCGAACGAGGACGACTCCGAGCGCGGCACCCGGATGCCGGCCACCGTCACCCCGGCGCCGCTCTCGATGTGCTGGCGGAGCATCTGGCGCGGGTCCATCCGGTAGACGTGGTCCGCGCCGAAGACCGCGACGTACTCGGGCTGTTCGTCGTGGATCAGGTTGAGCGACTGGAGGATCGCGTCCGCGCTGCCCAGGTACCAGCGCGGGCCGAGGCGCTGCTGCGCGGGAACCGGCGTGATGTAGTTCCCGAGCAGGCTGGACATCCGCCAGGTCGTGGTGATGTGCCGGTCCAGCGAGTGCGACTTGTACTGGGTCAGCACGCACACGCGCAGGATGTCGCCGTTGACGAGGTTGGACAGCACGAAGTCGACCAGGCGGTACGTTCCGCCGAAGGTGACCGCGGGCTTGGCGCGGTCCGTGGTCAGGGGCATCAGGCGTTTGCCCTCTCCGCCCGCCAGGACGATCCCGAGGACCGAAGGTCCACCACGACGCATGGCCGCTCCCCTCACCCAGTTGAACCACTCCTGCCCTGAGCAGGGAGGACTAAGCCTGCTGGAGGATCTCCTCGTACAGCCGCACGGTGCGCCGGGCGATCGCGTCCCAGCCGAACTCCGCCACGGCGCGCCGCCGACCGGCCTCGCCCATGGCGCGCGCCGCCGCGGGATCGGCCAGCACCGCGTCCAGGGCGCGGGCGAGCCCCGCCTCGAAGTCGTCGTCCACGTCGACGAGTACCCCGGTCACGCCGTCCTCGACCACCTCGGGGATGCCGCCCACCCGGGACGCCACCACGGGCGTGCCGCAGGCCATCGCCTCCAGGTTGACGATGCCGAGCGGCTCATACACCGAGGGGCAGGCGAAGACCGCGGCATGGGTGAGGAGCTGGATCACGTCGGGGCGCGGCAGCATCCGCTCGATCCAGTGCACGCCCTCCCGGGAGCGGCTCAGCTCCTGGTACAGGTCGCGGAACTCCCGGTCGATCGCGGGCGTGTCGGGCGCGCCCGCGCACAGCACGACCTGCGCCGCCGGGTCGATGTCCCGCACCGCGCGCAGCAGGTGCGGCACGCCCTTCTGGCGGGTGATGCGGCCGACGAACAGCACGTAGGGCCGGTCCGGGTCCAGGCCCAGGCGGGTCAGGGCGTCCGTGCCGGGGTCGGGCCGGTACAGGGCGGTGTCGATGCCGTTGTGGATCACGTGCACCCGGGCCGGGTCGAGAGCCGGATAGCAGCCGAGGACGTCCTCGCGCATGGCCCCGGAGACGGCGACCACGGCGTCCGCCGCCTCGAACGCCGTGCGCTCGGCCCAACTGGACAGCGCGTAGCCGCCGCCGAGCTGTTCGGCTTTCCAGGGGCGCAGCGGCTCCAGCGAGTGCGCGGTCACCACGTGCGGCGCCCCGTGCAGGAGCTTGCCGAGGTGACCGGCGAGGTTGGCGTACCAGGTGTGCGAGTGGAGCAGGTCGCGGCCCTTCAGGGCGGCGGCCATGGCGAGGTCGACGGAGAAGGTGCGCAGGGCGTCGTTGGCGCCGTCCAGCGCGGACCAGGGGCGGTGGCGCAGCACGTCGGCCGCCTTGTCCGCCGAGGACGCCTCGCCCCAGCAGTGCACCTCCAGGTCGACCAGCGGCCGCAGCTCCCTGGCCAGGAACTCGACGTGCACGCCCGCGCCGCCGTACACGTCCGGCGGGTACTCCCGGGTCAGCAGTCCCACTCGCACCCGCGACTCCCTGTTCCCGTCGGTCCGCCGCTCGTCTCCGGGCGGTCGCTTTCATGGTCACTCAGATACGGCGCCGAGGGAAGAGCGCGGGGCTCGTGTGAAGCAACAGTCACCGCAGACGCCGCCGCCGGGGACGCGGTAGTACAGGCAGCAGCTCCGCCGGCGGAATCCGGCCCCGCCGAAGGCGCCGGTTCCGGCGAGCGCGGGGTCGGCGAGCAGCCGCAGGGTCAGCTCGCGGGCGTGCGCGGCGACCCGGGGGCGGCCGTTCTCGCGCGCCCATCGGACCAGTTGGCGTGCCGTGCCCGCCAGCGCGGAGGCCGCGTTGCCCCGCGCGAGGGCCGGGGCGAGACGGTGGCGGGCGTGCAGCGCGGCGGCCAGCGGCTCGACGTGGCCGCGCAGGACGAGGTCAGCGATCGTGCCCGGGTCGGCGGGCAGCGCGCGCACCTCGGTGAGCCACAGCTCGCCGGGGGCGCTGCCGGCGGGGTCCCAGCGCAGCAGGCGCGCGTCCAGGTCGGGGACTCGTCCGTACAGGACGGCGCAGCCGAGCGCGGCCGACCAGAGCCGGGCCGCCAGCCCCTGCTGAGCGATCGAGGCGGCGACGCGCGGTTCGCAGGCGCGGACGCCCTCGGCGACCCGGCCGACGCGCACGGTCAGGGGGTCGGACGCGGCGCTGGCGGGTACGGTGCCGCCCGGGGCTTGCGCGTCGTCGTCTCCCAGGGCTTGCGCGTCGTCGCCGCCCGGGGCTTGCGCGTCGTCGCCGCTCGGATCTTGCGCGCCGTCCCCTCCGTCCCCGCCGTCGCCTTCGTCCCCGCCGTCGCCTCCGTCCCCGCCGTCGACGGACTCGATTCCGTACGCCTGTGCGAGGGAGGGCAGCGGGCCGTGCGGCGGTGCGCCGGTGCGCAGGACGAAGAAGCCGCCGAGGGCGTGGAGGGCGGTGAGCCGGGCGTCGAGGTGCACGAGGAGCAGTCGTACCAGGTGTCCTGGACCTGCGGAAAGCCCAGACCCCTAAGGGGTCCCACCAGGGGGCGGAGGCGCGAACGGACCAGTGTCGCCCGTCTCGGGGAGGAGGGGGCGCGGGGCGTGCTCCGTCGGCGGGATGAGCCATTGCGGACTCAGAGGACGACGACGGGAAGAGATCGGCACGGCAGGCTGGTGGACCATGGAAGCCGACCGTTCGTCGCACCGGGCCCGCCGGGCCCGTCTCCCGCGCGGAGGCCGCCGATGAGCGCCCTCACGCTGTCCGTACTGGTGTCGCTCGTGTCCGCCGTCGCCTACGCCGGCGGCGCGATCGTGCAGCAGCGGGTCGCGGTGTCCTCGTCCGCTTCCGCGCGGCGGTTCGCGACGCTGCGCCGCCCGGTCTGGTGGGCGGCGATCGCGCTGAACGGCGCCGGGGCGCTGTTGCACGTGGTGGCGCTGGCCTGCGGGCCGCTCAGCCTGGTGCAGCCGCTGGGCGCGCTGACCATCGTCTTCGCGCTGCCCATGGCCGCGTTGTTCGCCGGTCGCCGGGCGGGCGCCGCGGCGTGGCGGGGCGCGATCACGGCGTCGGCGGGTCTCGCCGGTCTGCTGGCGCTGGTGGGCGCCTCCCCCGCGCAGTCGCCGGGCGCCGCGCAGCGGCTGGGCCTGGCGGCGGTCGCCGGCACAGCGGTGGCGGCGCTGGCCGTCGCAGGCCGGGCCGCGCACCGGCGCCCAGCGGTCCGCAGCGTGCTGCTCGCCACCGGCTCGGGCGTCGCCTTCGGCGTCTCCTCGGTGTTCACCAAGACGGTGGCGGTCGACTGGACCGACGGGCTCACCGCGGCGGACGTGCCGTCCTTCGCGGTGATCGCCGTGCTGGCCGCGGCGGGCACGGCGCTGTCGCAGGCGTCCTACCGCGGCGGCGGCCTGGCGGCGCCGCTGGCGACGCTGACGGTGCTGAACCCGGTGGTGGCGGCCGCCATCGGCGTCACGCTGCTCGGCGAGTCGTTCCGCCACGGCAGCGCGGGCACGGTGCTCGCCCTCGGCTGCGGCGCGGTGGCCACGGGCGGCCTGGTCCTGCTGACCACCGAACGCCTCACGCCCGCGCCCGAGAAGGCGGCGCCGGAGGCGGCCGTGGCCGCCGTGCCCGCTCCCCGCGTGTCGCCGGAGTCCGCGGGAGCGGCTTACGCGCGGAGTGCGTCCGCGATCACCGGCGACTCGGGAGGGTCCCAGGGGGCCGGGCACGCGGAGGGGGCCGCCTCTCCTACGGGGCTGGAGCGGCGCCTCACCGCTCCGTCCGGGGAGCGGCCGACGGACGCCGCGGCGGTGCGGCGGTCCGTGTCCGCTGCGGCTGTGGTGCGGTCCGTGTCCGCCGCGGATGCGGTGCGGTCCGTGTCCGCCGCGGATGTGGCGCGGTCCGTGTCCGCCGCGGATGCGGTGCGGTCCGTGTCCGCCGCGGATGTGGCGCGGTCCGTGTCCGGCGCAGCCGTGGTGCGGGAGAGGGCGTTCGCCGCCGGATCCGCCGCTGAACCGGCCGTGTCGTGGATCGGACGTGGGGCGTCCGGCGGTGGGTCCGGTGGCAGCGGGTTCGTCGGGGACGCGTTCGTCGTGAGGGCGTTCCACGGCGAGGTGCTGCCCGAAGGGACGCTGAGCTACGGGGTGTGGCACGCAGGAGCCTTCGGCGGAGGCGTGATCGGCGGTGGTCCTTCGCCGAGCGTGCCGTACCTCCCGGCGCCGGTTGACGGCCGGCGCCGGGTAAGGGTGCGGGCGCGGGTCAGATCGTGACGCCGCCGGCCCGGAGGTAGGCGATCGGGTCGACGTCCGAGCCGAAGGCGGGTCCCGTCCGCACCTCGAAGTGCAGGTGCGGCCCGGTGACGTTGCCGGTGGAGCCCGAACGCCCTATGCGCTGCCCGGCGGCGACCGTCTGCCCGGACCGCACGGAGATCGCCGACAGGTGCGCGTACTGGGTGTAGCGGCCCCCGGCGTGCCGGATCACCACCTGGTAGCCGTAGGCCCCGCCCCAGCCGGCGCTGACCACCATGCCCTCTCCGGCGGCGTGCACGGACGTGCCGGTGGGCACCACGAAGTCGACGCCCGTGTGGTAGCCCTTGGACCACAGTGAGCCGGCCACGTGGTATCCGGTGCCGATCGGTCCGTGCACCGGCGCCACGAGGGTGTGCGAGGCGGTGTGGGGTCTGGAGGACCGACTGGTCTCCTGGCGGTCCGTCCGCGCGACGTGCTTCTCGTGCGGCGCATGCGTGGTGTGCGTGGTGTGCGGCGCATGCGTGGTATGGGGCGTATGAGTGGTATGGGGTGCGTGCGTGGTGTGGGGCGGATGGGTGGTGTGCGGCGGGTGCGTCGTGGGCGCGGCGCCGGTCGTGTGCAGCGAGAGCCGCTGCCCCGGCAGGATGAGGTCGGGGTCGTCGCCGATGACCGTGCGGTTGACCGCGTACAACTGGTGCCATCCGCCGTGGACATGACGGTCGTCGGCGATCCCGGAGAGGGTGTCGCCGCGCAGCACCGTGTACATCTCGGCTTTGCCCGCCCGGGACTGCGGCGTGGTCTGCGGCAGGACGTCCCGGAGCGAACTCCTGTGCTTCGCCTTGCTCTTGGACGTCCGCGCGCCCTCGGCGTCACGGCTCCGCACAGCGGTGACCGCCGTGCCGTCCGGATGGACGCCGGAGCCGCCGCCGCGGGTGAGGCCGGCCCGCACCGAGCACACCGGCCAGGCGCCTGGGCCCTGGCCGCTGAGCACCTTCTCGGCGACGGCGATCTGCTCGCCCCTGGTGGCCAGGTCGGCCCGCGGCGCGTAGCGCGTCCCGCCGTACGCGTCCCAGGTGGACCGGGTGAACTGGAGTCCCCCGAAGAAGCCGTTGCCCGTGTTGATGCTCCAGTTGCCGCTCGACTCGCATGCGGCCACCTTGTTCCAGGTGGAGGCGTCCGCCGCGTGCGCGACACCCGCGCCGATGAGCGGGATGGCCATGCCGGCGCCACCCGCCGTGACGGTGAGCGAGGCGCGGTTGATCCTGTTCGGCTGATACCGGCGGTGCCGGCCGCGTGCGGCCATGAGTAGAGCCCTTCGCCATGCGTCAGGAGCCGCAAAAGTAAACGTCCCGAACGAGCCATGACAAGGCGGCTATCAGCCGCTTGCGCTTCCCAAGTGACCGATAAGGGACTTCCGTTGGCGAAGATCGGCCGTGTCGCCGCTGAGGTCGCGGAGCGGTGAGGTACGTATGGAGGGCGTCCTGACGCGACCCGCGCGGCGGACCGTCGCCAGATGTGCGGTGGCCGTAGCGGCACGTCAGGACGGTCGTACGGGCACCACCCGACGATCTACTGGATCGGATTTCCGAGGAGCAGGCGGTATGAGCACTACAGCCCAGATCGGCGTCACCGGGCTCGCGGTGATGGGCCGCAACCTCGCCAGGAACTTCGCGCGCAACGGCTACACGGTCGCGTTGCACAACCGGACGGCGGCGCGGACGCACGACCTGGTGGAGCAGTTCGGCGACGAGGGCGACTTCGTCGCCACCGAGACCGCCAAGGACTTCGTGGCGGCGCTGGAGCGGCCCCGCCGCCTGGTCGTCATGGTGAAGGCGGGTGAGCCCACCGATGCCGTGATCCAGGAGTTCGCCCCGCTGCTGGAACCCGGCGACATGATCATCGACGGTGGCAACGCGCACTTCGCGGACACCCGGCGCCGCGAGCGCGAGCTGCGCGAGCAGGGCATCCACTTCGTGGGCACGGGCATCTCCGGCGGCGAGGAGGGCGCGCTGCACGGGCCGAGCATCATGCCCGGCGGCTCGACCGAGTCGTACGACTCGCTGGGCCCGATGCTGGAGAAGATCGCCGCGAAGGCGGACGACGGCGCCCCCTGCGTCACGCACATCGGGCCGGACGGCGCGGGCCACTTCGTGAAGATGGTGCACAACGGCATCGAGTACGCCGACATGCAGCTCATCGGCGAGGCGTACCAGTTGCTGCGCGAGGTGGCCGGCTACTCCCCCGCGCAGATCGCGGAGATCTTCCGCACCTGGAACACCGGGCGGCTGGACTCGTACCTGATCGAGATCACCGCCGAGGTGCTGTCCCATGTGGACGAGGCGACCGGCAAACCGTTCGTGGACGTGGTGACGGACCAGGCCGAGCAGAAGGGCACCGGGCGCTGGACGGTGCAGATCGCCCTCGATCTGGGCGTGCCGGTCTCGGGCATCGCCGAAGCGGTCTTCGCCCGCTCGCTGTCCGGCCACGCGGAGCTGCGCGAGGCCTCGCGGGGACTGCCGGGCCCGAAGCCGACGGCGCTGCCGGAGGCGGAGGCGGCCGCCTTCGCGGACCGGGTGGAGCAGGCGCTGTACGCCTCGAAGATCGTCTCGTACACGCAGGGCTTCCACGAGATCGCTGCGGGCGGCGAGGAGTACGACTGGGACATCGACCTGGGCGACGTCGCCTCCATCTGGCGCGGCGGCTGCATCATCCGCGCCGCCTTCCTGGACCGCATCCGCGCCGCCTACGACGCCCGGCCCGACCTGCCGAGCCTGCTGTCCGACGAGACTTTCGCGCGGGAGATCGGGGAGGCGCAGGACGACTGGCGCGAGGTGGTCATCGCCGCGGTGCGCGAGGGGGTGCCCGCTCCCGGCTTCGCGGCGGCCCTCGCCTACTACGACGCCCTGCGCGCCGAACGCCTGCCGGCCGCCCTCACCCAGGGCCAGCGCGACTTCTTCGGCGCCCACACCTACCGCCGGGTGGACCGGGACGGCGCGTTCCACACGCTGTGGGGCGGTGACCGGTCGGAGGTGACGGCGTAGGTGCGGGGGTGAGGTGAGGGCGGGGGCGCGGCGGGCGCCGTGACGGCGGGGGCGCGGAGGTGAGGTGACGGCAGGGGCGCGTCTGACCGGTGGGGTGGCGGCGCGGGCGCGTCTGAGCGTTGACGGCTTGGGCGCGGCGGCGCCGTGACGGCGCAGGCGTCTCCGCTCTGAGACGGCGGGGGCGCGGCATGGCGCGGCCGGACGGTGCTGGCGGGGACGCCTGCGCTCCATGACCGTGACGAGCGGCCTGCGTCCCCGCATTCCGGGGGCCGCAGGCCGCATACGCTCTTGCCGTCCGCGCACGGGGTGACGAGCGGTCTCCGGCCCCGGCCGGCTTTTCGGACCGGAGGCCGTTCGTCGCCCCGCCGCCAGCAGTTCGCAACCCGCTGTCAGCGTGGCCGCGCTGCTATCAGGATGTTCGCCTCGCCGTCAGGAAAGGGGCGGTCCCGGTTCGGGGCTCGGCACCGGCTCCGGGCCCGGGGGAATCGGGGACGGCGACGGCTCGGGCGTGGGGCTCGGCGGCGGGGTGGGCGACGGGCCCGGCGATGGCATCGGTCCGGGGCCGGGCGGGGGCGGCCCGGGGGCCGGGGGCGAGGGGGCCGGTTCCGGCGACGGCACCGGATCCGGGCGGGGGTCGGGGTGCTGGGGGTCGGGCCCCGGCGTGGGCGGCGGGGGCACCGGGTCGGGATACGGGTTCGTCATGGCGTCCTCCGGCCGGCCGATCGACATGGGCTCTGAACTACTCCCCCCGCCTACCCGTCGCCCGCGCGGCCAGTCACCCTGGGGAGCGTCTCCCCGATCTTCCGGGGTCGGCCGGGGCCGACGCTCGGGCCCGGCCTACGCGCGCACCGCGTGCGCAACGGTCGCGTCCGGGGCGAGGTGTGCAGCAGCGCGAGCGCAGGGGCGCCTCCGGTGCCGTTCGCGCGGTTCACGGCCGCTGCCCGGAGACGGCTGGCCGGTCGTCGCGGATCGCGACGCGGTTCGTCGACCCGCTCCCCTCGTCGTGGCTCGCTCCGGGGCTCGTGGGCGTCACGCCGGCACGGCCCCCGGGCTGCGCTCCTGGTCGGTGCCCGGCACCGGGGCGGAGGGGTCGGCCCCCAGTTCCACGATCCGGTTCCCGGAGTCCACGTGCACGACCCGCGGCTTCATCGCCCGCGCCTCGGCGTCGGTGACCTGGGCGTAGCTGATGATGATCACGAGGTCGCCGGGGTGGACGAGGTGCGCCGCCGCCCCGTTGACGCCGACCACCCCGGAGCCGCGCTCGCCCTCGATGACGTAGGTCTCCAGCCGGGCGCCGTTGGTGACGTCGACGATGTGGACCAGTTCGCCGGGCAGCAGATCGGCGGCGTCGAGCAGATCGGCGTCGATGGTCACCGATCCCACATAGTGCAGGTCAGCGTGCGTGACGGTGGCACGGTGGATCTTGGACTTGAACATGGTGCGCAGCATTCTGAACTCCCGGAAGACGGCTCCCTGCCTGCTTTGTGCAGGTCAAGGGCTTCGCCCACCCTACAGTCCCGTCACATCCACGGTCCGCTCGACCGCTCCCGCCGTTCCGCCACACCGGCGACGTCGCGGACGGCACAGCCGAACGCCGCCGCGCCCAGGCGGCCCTGCGGGGCACCGTGCGGGCGAGGAAGGCCCATGTGTACGTCACCGGCACCATGAGTACTACAGCGAGGCTGCTGGTCGAGCGCGGCGGCGACACCCTCGTACTCACCTCCCCCCACCTGCCCGCCTCGTCCTAGGCACCGGGAAGGACCAACAGCGGGGGCAAGCATGTGCGCCCCAGAGGCCGATAGCCCGTGGGAACGAGGGCGCCTACGGGCCACGGGATGGAGCAATCGCTACTCTTCGGCCGCTCGCTGGGAGAGCCGTTCCCGCGCCCAGATGATGATCGGTTTGTCCCAGTCATTGACCTCGGTGCCGTCCAGCAGAGCGGTCAGGTCCGCGACCGGATCGTCGTCGATGCGCAAGATGATCTCGGTCATGCGCCGGCTCCTGATGCGCATCAGGTCGCCGTCCGGGGCAGTCAGGATCTCCTCCAACAGCGCCCTGCGATCCAGGAGGCGCACCACCCGTGGAATGGCCTCGTCGGCCAGCACCCGCGCCAACCGCTGCCCGCACACATCACGCGTCTCCGGTTCCGAGAACGCCCAACGCGACCGGAACGGCATTCCCTCGTCCGGCCACCAGGCGACGTCGGGGGGCGGCATCACCGGACATCTCGCCAGGGCTCCGCTGGCGTCCGGCGCGTGCATTTCATCAGACTGGCGGTACTGGCGGTACGTGAATTCCCAGTGCGACAGGGGGACCATGAAGAAAGTCACGTCGAAGACGAATTTCTCCGGATCGACCGCATGAGTGTCGAACTCCAGCAGCGCGCAATCCCCATTCGGCGCCGTCAGCCGGAATTTCCGGCCCTTCTTGGTGAATCCCGCCGCCTTCATGACGGGAGCCGCATACTGCCGGATCAGCATGTCCAGTGGGTTCATGACCCGTTTCGCCTTCCCCTCACGCGGCCAGGGCGAAGATCCTAGCCGCGACCCGCGCACTCACCGACACCGCCACCGGCCCCGCCGGCGCCCTCGGGCAGTCCGACGACCGCGATCGGCACCAGCAGCGGCCACTGATTCACTCCCTGTGTCGTCAGCGGCACAGTGCCCAGGCCCGGCTGGTCGGCTGCTCCGGGGTACGGACCCGGGATCGAGCCCGGTGTGGGCTGCGGGACGGGCTGGGCCTGGTGGATCACAGCCGCGGGGCTCCCCGGTACTGCCTACATCGCGTGGGCACGCATTCGGTTTACGCACCACTGGACATGCACTTCTTGCCCGCCCCGGAGAGCCTACGGAGCACCCTCCGAAGCACGTCCGTGATCACCGTCACTCGGACGGTCTGGAGGGCGGTGGAGAGCGAAGGCACCCGACCGCTCGGTGAGAGGGCTCACCCCCTGAAGGAGTGAAGCGCCCCGATCGAACGAGTTTGAGCCGCGACCGCCCAGAGCCCGCCCGCTCCGCCGCTGACATGGGAACACTTGTTCAACAGATACGTGCCGATCGGGCCGTGACGGGACCAGTTCCGGCGCGTTTCTAGAGCATCAGTGCCACACCGACGCCCATACGGAGGACACGCCATGCATCCCACCCCTGCCCCCTCGCAGCAGCATCCCAGAATCGAACAGCGGCCCGGCGTGATCACGCACGGCGTTGACGGCACGCTCAGCTCAGCACGTCCGAATACGGGGTGGACAGCATGAGTGAGCCCACCGAGGCATTAGCCGAGAGCGTTCCGGGACCGCGCACCACCCCCGCGACGTCCCCCTCCGCACCGCCCGCCGGACCGTCCGCGCCCTCACCGGACGGCACATCGCCCACGCCCGCGCCGGACGGCACATCGCCCGCTCCCGAGACGCAGATGCGGTACGTCGACCTGACCGGCAGCCGCGAGGCGGCCGGCCGCTCGATCCGGATGCGCGACATGGCCCGCCGCCTGCCGCAACTGGTGCGCCGCTCGCTGGCCCTCGCCTGGCGCGTCGACCGGCGAGCGACCGTCGGCCTCCTGCTGTGCCAGACCGTCACCGGCGTGATGCAGGCCCTGGGCCTGGTCGCCATCGCCGGCGCCCTGACCGCCCTGCTGCGCAACGGAGACGTCTATCACCGGCTCCTTCAGGCGTGGCCCTCCGTCGCCCTGCTCGCCGGCGCCGCCGGCGTGCGCGCGCTCCTCGGCATCACCGTCAACTGGCTGTCCTCCCGGCTGGGCCCGCTGATGTCCCGCGAGGCCGAGCAGATGCTGCTGACCGGCTGCGCCGAGGTCGAGCTGTGCGCCTACGACGACCCCGACTTCAACCGCGACCGGGAAGCCGCCGACCGCGGCGCCCAGGTCACCGGCGACCTGATCAACGAGGGCCAGGACCTGATCGCCTCGGGCGCCGGTTTCCTCGCCGGGGCGGTCGTGCTGACCGGCGTGCACTGGGTCCTTCTCCCGCTCCTCGTCGCCGCCAGCGTGCCGCAGGCCGTGGCCCAGGTGAGCGCCGCGCGCGTCCGGTACCTGGCGAACCTCCGCAGCAACGGCGACAACCGGATGCTGTCGGTGCTGCGCTGGCACATCTACACCAAGGACGCCGCCGACCAGATCCGGGCCGGCACCATGGCCGGTTTCCTGTCCGGCCGGTATCGGCACACGGTCGCCCGGATCAACCGCGAGGACCGGGCCGCGGCCGACAAGGGCGCCCGGATGTCCCTGGTCGGCGCGGTGTGCGGGGGGCTGGGGTCGGCGGTGGTGTGGGCGGCGGTCGTGTGGCTGCTCGCGACCGGCCGTATCACCGTCGGGCATGCCGGGACGGCCGTCTTCGCCCTGCAGACGGTGGGCACGTCGGTCCGCGGTCTGGTGGCCGTGGGTGCGCGTGCCGTGCGGACCGGGCTGTACATGGACGACTGGAGCGGCTTCCTGGACAAGGCCGGGGGCTTCCGCATGCGCCGGGGTCCGCACCGCCCTGAGCCGCCGGAGACGATCGAGGTCAGGTCGGTCGCCCACCGCTACGCTGGCAAGGACCGCGACGCGCTGTCCGACGTCTCCCTCACCTTGCGCAGGGGCGAGGTCACCGCGCTGGTGGGCTTCAACGGCTCGGGCAAGTCGACGCTGTCGAAGCTGGTCAGCGGCCTCTACCTGCCCACGGGCGGGCAGGTGCTGTGGGACGGCGTCCCCACCGGCGACTGCGACCCGCAGGCGCTGTGGCAGCAGGTCGCCCTCGTGCCGCAGGACTACGCGCACTGGCCGCTGACCGTGCGCGAGAACGTGACCCAGGGACAGCCCTCCGCGCGCGGCGACGCGGCGGTCCGCGAGGCGTGCGAGGCGGCCGACGCCGACGAAGTCGTCGACAAGCTCGGCGCCGGTCTGGACACCCTCCTGGCCCGTGAGTGGCTCAACGGGGAGGAGCTCAGCGGCGGGCAGTGGCAGCGCGTCGCTCTGGCGAGGGCGTTCTTCCGCCAGGCCGGTCTGCTGGTCCTCGACGAGCCGACGGCGAACCTGGATCCCCGCGCCGAGTACCGGATCTTCCAGCGGCTGCGGACCCTCGCCCAGGACCGGGCGGTGCTGCTGGTGACCCACCGCATCGCCAACGTCGCCATCGCCGACCGCGTCGTGGTGCTCGACGACGGCAGGATCGTCCAGGAGGGCACCTACGCCCAGCTCTCTCGACAGCCGGGCCTCTTCCAGCAGTTGCTGTCCTACCAGATCACTTCCGAGCCCGGCGGCGCGATGCGCGAGACGCCCGCATGAGCGGCCCCGGCGCCGCCGCTCGAACCGCCCCCGCCGTCGCCCTCGTATGCGTGACGGCGCCGGGCCTGCATGATCCGCAAGAGGTGCGGGCACGGCGGGATCCGGAGCGGTCAGACGTCCCTCATGATGTGCGTCTGCCGGTCTCGGTCGTCGCCGTGGCCAGCCTTCGCTCCGTCTCCCGCAGCCTGGCCTTCGTCGCCTCCAGCTCCTCCTGTGCCTCTAGGAGTTGCACCGCCAGTCTGTTCAACTCCCCAGCGGCGTCGACCATGTGCGTGGACTGATGCAGCAGCTTTTCAGCACGCTCCCCACGCAGCCGCGCAAGCCGGTCGTACGGGGACTCGCCGCCGATCAGCCGGATCAGGACGGGCAGGAAGGAGGCGACGACGAAGAGGAGTTGGACGGCCCAAGCCGCCGCATGCACCGAGGGGTCACCGCTGTACAGCGCCCGGAGGGCCTCCATGGACTCGATGAAACCCAACGGGTGACGTCGCGTCATCCGGAAATCCGCGGCCTGCACACTGATGTTCGTGTCGAAGACGCGCAGAAGAAGCATCCCGCTCAGAAAGAACGCCTGGACGGACGCGAAAGAGAGCGTCAACGCGATGCGGCCGAGGTTGCGGCGCACGCCCCCAGAGGCGATCCGCGCCATGAGCCAGCAGTCCAGGCTGAAGGCGACCACCGCCCACGCCACGGAGAGGAGCGCGCGCAGCCAGCCGTTCACCCCGGACGTCACGCCCAGCCCGGCCCAGATCGCGCATCCGCCGAGTGCGGCGGTCGCCAGCACGCCCGCGCCCAGGCGCGTGAACATCGGCCGTTCCGCCGGGACCCACTTGAGCAGATCCTCGTCGACTCCCACGCTCTTCCGGAGCCAGCGCGCCGCCCTCGAGCCACGGCCGTAGGCCCGCGAGCCGCCGGCCGTGTCCCCGTACGCCTGCGAGCCGCCGGCCGTGTCCCCCTCCGCCAGCGGGCTGACCGCCACCGCACTGCGCCCAGGCTCTTCCTCGAACGACGCCAGGGGCAGGTCGACCAGCGAAGCGAGGTAGCGCCGCCAGAGCGGATGCCCCTGCCAGTCTCGCGGCGACGCCGCGTCCCGCACCCCCCGACCCGTGAGCGAACGCCAGTAACGCCCGGCGAGATCCGCGTGCCTCACAGGTTCTCCTCCTCGCTCACCAGGAGACCCCGGGCGGGGGCCGCAGCACGCTGTGGACGCGGCCGAGCCGGAGCGCCCTGCCGATCGGCGCTCTGCACGGACAGCATGTGCTGCACGGTGCGGGCGCTCGACATCTGCCGCAGCAGCGCTGGAGCGCACGCCCCGACGGTGATCGCCGCGGCGGCCCCGGTCACCTGGGCGTGGAAGACGAAGCCGCCGCCCGCTCCGAGGATCACCCGGCTCGCGGCCACCAGCGGATCGGCCACGGGATCGACGTACTTGGTGAGGGCCGGCATCTGACGGCGGCCCGCGAGCCGGGCCCGGCGGCGCGCGGACTGCCAGTCGGTCAGGTGACCGAACGACACGATCAGCTCCACCAAGAAACCGCCGACTGCGCCGTAGGCTGCCGCGATCAACCAGTCCATGTGCTTCGCTTCCAGGCGCTGACCGGATCGTGATGACGGCCCAGTATCCCAACGATAGGGGAAACCTAGGGTCGTTCTGGCGGAAAGCACCGTCTCCCGCACCTCAAGCGACCGCGTCGTACGGCTGGCTGCCCGGCCTGCGTACGGCGACGGCGGCCGAGCGCGCGAGCGAGTTCGCCGACCGCACCGCGGCGCCAGCCGCCTCGGACGCCTCAACCGCCGCCTACGGTCCCGCGTCCCGCTTTTCGGTCACGTTTCCAGTCGGTCGGTCAACTTCGTGGATGCGCACTCCCGTCGCATTAGTCTGATGTGTCGTCAGCCCAGGCGGCAGACGGATCGGCGTATCGCCGACCGTGTGCGCCACGTCCGTGCGTCGGGAGGCGGCACCGCGGCGCCCGGCGCCTGTCGATCATCGGAGAGGACACATGAGTCGAACGGGCGCGCGTCCCAGAGTGCTCGTCGTCGGGGCGGGTCTGGGGGGCACCGCCACGGCGATCCGGTTGCTGTGCTTCGCCCGCCGACCGCTCGAAGTCGTGCTGCTCGAACGGCGCGCCGACTACCGGTCCGCCGGAGTCGCCTACCACCGGGACGGCAATCCGTGGGAGCACGTGTTCAACATCCAGGCGGGCCGGATGTCGTTGTTCCGGGAGGACGTGCTGGACTTCGTCCGCTGGGCCGACCGGGAGGCCGACCGCCGGGACTGGCCGCAGCCGTGGGCGGGGACGACGTTCGTCGAGCACGGTCCGGCGCCCCGGCGCATCTTCCAGGACTACCTCGCCGAGCGGCTGGCCGAGGCACGCAAGCAGGCGTATCCGGGCGTCGATCTCGTCGAGGCGGACGGCGAGGCGCTCGACGTGGAAGCAGGCTCGTCGGGCGCCGAGGTGACGGTGCGGCGGCTGTCCGCGCACGGTCTCGACGGGCTGCGGCCGGGGCCGCTGCCGGGCACGACGACGGTCAGCGCCGACCACGTCGTCCTCGCCACCGGTCTGGAACTCGCGCGCCCCGCCTTCTCCGCCGAGGTCGCCGGCCACCGGAGCTTCGTGCGCCACCCGTACTCCGCTGACGGCGTCCGCCGGCTCATGGAGTTGCCGTCCGAGGCGACCGTGGCGATCGTGGGATCCGTGCTGAGCGCGTACGACTCGGCCGGCCTGCTGCTGCGCCGGGGGCACACCGGCAGGATCCACCTGATATCCCGGTCCGGGACCGTCTTCCGGACCTACCCCGGCGGGCATGAGCACGGGGTCCTGCGACTCCCTTGCCCGGCCACGCTGTTGGCGCCCTTCCGCGACCGCGAGGACTTCCTGGCCAGGCTCAGGACGGAGTGGGACACCGCGTGCGCACAGGTCGCGCGCGAGCATCCCGACGTCAGTGCGGGGGTGATCGCGGAGCGCGTGTCCAAGGCGTGGGAGCCCTACGCCCCCGCGGTGATCGAACGCATCCCCACTCCGGAACTACGGTCGTTGCTCACGGAGTTCAGCACGGCGATCGCCGCGTTGCGGGTGGGCGCCATGGAGTACACGATGGCGGTCATCGAACGCGCGTCACGGGCGCGGGACGGATCGGTGCGGCTGGTCACCGGAAAGGTCTCGGCGGTCACCCCCGCGCCGTCCGGTCGGCTGGTCGTGTCGGTCGAGGGCCGGGAGGGGACGGCCGCCATCGAGGCCGATCTCGTGGTGTCCCCCTTCGGCAGGGAGTCGGACTACGCCAAGGTGAGGCAGCCGCTGTGGCGGAACCTCCTGCGGCGGGGTGTCGCGGCGCCGCACCGACGCACCGGGCGCGGCCTTGAAGTCGACGGCGACGGCACGCTGCTGGACGCGGCGGGCCGTCCGGTCGTGGCGCTCTCGGCGATCGGGGCGCTGCGGGAGGGCGACGAGATCGTGCGCAACGGCCGGACCGGCGCGTTCACGTTCAATCTGGCCGCCATCAAGAACCACTCCGTCGCGGTCGCGGCCCATGTGATCGAGCGCTGCGAGACCCGGGCGGACGATCTGGCGGAGGTCTCGGACGCGGAGGGCACGTGCGGGATCTACGTCAGCAAGGGGGAGGAAGCCGCCCGGCCCGGGACGGAGGAGGCTGTTGCCCTGGAGGTGCGGAGGCTGGCCGCACGCGCCCGGAGCGAACGAGAGGTGCTCGACTCCCGTCTGGACGCCTGTCTTCGCTCCCTGCCAGGCCGGCCGCCCCTTCCCGCGGACGCCGCCCGGTACGACCGTCTGCTGAGGACGGCCGTCACCAGGGCGGCGGTACGACGCCTCACCGACGTCTCGGTGACGCCGAGGGAGTTGCGGCGGCGACTGGGGCTGGCGAAGGCCGACGATCCGGAGGGCTAGGTGAACGGACGACGGATCCAGGGATTCCTCCTGGCTGGCGGCGCCGAGAACGTCCTGCGAGGGCGGTGCAACCGCACGAGGAGCCCACGCGAGGGGTCCATCCTCGTCACCCCCGCTCTGGAGGCGGGTCTCTACGACGCGATCGTGGCCTCGCGGGCGGTCGTCTGCGGTGCGGGCGGCCTCACCGGCCACATGCAGTCCCTGTGCCGCGGGCGGGGAATCCCCGTGCTCCGCGTGGACGAGGCGGACCTCGCCGCTCTGGTCGGCGAGGTCACCGTGCACCTGGAGAGCGCGTCGATCGTCATCGAGCCGGACGGCTTCACGGCGCAGGCCGGAGGCGGGACCGTGCTGGACGCTCTCGGCTCGGCGTGCGCGGTCATCGCCGACCTTCAGGACATCACCGCGATCAACTCCTGCGGTCCAGAGGCCGGGCGGGTGGAGTCGTTCTTCATCCGCGAGGAGTTCCTGTGCCTGGCGCTGGGCCTGAGCCCGCTCGACGCGCTCGCCGGCGGCCCGGACGGCATCGCCGCCTACGCGCGGGCCGTCGCGGACCGGTTGGCCCGCTTCGTGGAGGCGCTCCTGCCCGGCCAGCGGGTCGTGCTGCGGCTGCTCGATCTGCGGTCCGACCACGCGTCCGGGGTGACCGAGTCGGCACCCGTCGTGACCGAGCCGAATCCCGAGATGGGACTGCACGGCGCTCGCTGGCTGCTCGGCTCGACGGCCTACCGCGACGCCCTGCACGCCCTGCTGGCGCTCCTGCGGGAGCGGCTGGGCGACGCGGCCCGCCGGGTCGAGCTGTCGGTGCCGTTCGTCAACGACGAGGTCGAGTTCACCCGGCTCAGGGACCACCTCCGCCTGCCCCACGCGTCGCCGCTGTCCGCGTTCGTCGAGACGCCGTCCGCGGTGCACTCCGTGCCGGCGATGTGCGCCGCGGGCGCCAGCGAGTTGTTCGTCGGCCTCAAGGATCTGGTGCAGTTCTATCTCGCCGCGGACCGGGGCAATCACCTGGTGGCCGGGTCCTACAGCACCCGGCACCCGGCCGTCCTGGACGGCGTGCGCCGGGTGGTGGAGTCCGCACGCGCCGCGGGCACTCCCGTACGGGTCTTCTCGCTGGCGGCGGACCTGGCCCACTACGTGGAACGTCTCCCCGCCCCCGACGGCTACATGATGTGCACCGCCGAACTCCAGCAGATCATTCTGTCGACTGCGCGTCTGCCGCTTCCGGAGGGCCGACGCGGGGCCGGTCCCTGACTCGGGTTGGTCTGGCACGGGCCGCTCCG
Organism: Streptomyces sp. NPDC046985; assembly: GCF_040644415.1. Taxonomy (NCBI): domain Bacteria; kingdom Bacillati; phylum Actinomycetota; class Actinomycetes; order Kitasatosporales; family Streptomycetaceae; genus Streptomyces; species Streptomyces sp. NPDC046985. Next base: position 141,251 of record NZ_JBEYWK010000016.1, on the reverse strand, counting down.
GCGCGCCGCGCCGCCAGGCGGGTCCGGCCACACGGGACGTCCCTCGTCTGTCGGCGCTCAGGAAGGTGGGCGCGTACGCCCTTCGGGACGGCGTCCCCCGGATCGGCGCCAGCAGTCCGTGCGGCGGAAGCCGCGGGTCCGGGCGGCGGAGACGGAGCGGTACGGGCCGCCGGGCCGCCGGGCCCGTACGGCATGGACCTGCCGCGCGGGCGGCGCACCCGCCGCGCGTCCGGGGCCGCCGGGACTGCCGGGCCGCAAGGTCAACGGCGGGTGCGCACGGCTGCCTGCGCCCCCACCCGCACCCGCACCCGCACCCGCACCCGCACCCGCACCGGAGAACGGCCTCGCGCCGCCGAAGCGGTCAGGCGCCGTCCGTCCACGTCGCGTGGAAGCCGTGCGGGACCCGGACCGGCAGGGGCACCGCGGCCGCCGGGGGGCCGGTGAAGTCGGCGGTGTCGACGACCGTCAGCTCACCGTGTCCGGTCCGCTCGTCGGCGACCATGCTCAGCAGCCAGCCGTCGCCTTCGGGCGCGTGCGGCTCGCGGGGGACGAAGACGGCCTGCCCGGCGGTCCGGCCGGGGGGCAGCCGGTGCGCGTCGGTGCGGCCGGCGGCGAGGTCGTGGCGCAGCAGGGCCGGGCCGCCCAGCAGCTCTCCGCCCGCGGGGTCGAGGGCCGTGGTGAACGCGAAGCGGTGCCGGGCGCCGCGCACCCGGTCGTCGATCACGGGGAACTCCTGGACTATGTCGCACAGTTCCTCCTCCTGGACGGTTCCGGCGGCCGCGTCCACGGTCCAGCGGACCAGGGCGGGCGGCGTCTCGCCGGGGCTGGAGGGGTACCGGTCGAAGACGCGGGGGTGGCGGACGACGTCCACGACGATGTGACGGCCCGTCTCGTAGGCGTTGACGGGATGGAAGACGAAGCACGGGGACACCTCGACCCACAGGATGTCGTCGGCGCCGCCTTCGCGCGGCAGCAGGCCGAGGCGGGCGCCGTGGCCGTCGTCCCAGACGTACGGGACGCGCGAGCCCGCCGCCGCGGCGGCGGGGCTGAACACCACCGGGAGGTCGTAGACCAGGGCGTAGTGCTCGGTCAGGGAGAACGCGTGCAGCATCACCGGCTGCTTGAGCGGCACCGGGACCGAGCGGCGCACCCGTCCGTCGACGTCGACCACGAGGTAGGCGGCGTACGGCGGTTCCGGGGTCATGGTGATCGCGTGGAGTTCGCCGGTGACGGGGTCGTGCTGCGGGTGCGCCGCGAAGCCGCCGCGCAGCGTGCCGTCGAAGTCCACCCGGGCGACGGTGTCGAGGGCGGCGTCGATCTCCAGGGGGCGTGGGCCGCCGTCGCCGAGGGCGAGGGTCCGGCCGGCGTGCCGGACGATGTTGGCGTTGGCGTTGTCGTTCGGGCCGTGCCGGGGGCCGGGGGCGGGCAGTTCGCCGAGGATGCGGGCGGCCCGGTCGGTGCGCAGCCACCGGTTGCGGTACTCCTCGCACCGGCCCTCGCGCAGGCGCAGCGCGTGCACCATGCCGTCCCCGGCGAAGAAGTGCTCGTCCCGGGGGCGCCCGGTCCACGGCGGCGCATCGGCCGCCGGACGCCGGGTCGGCGGTTGCGGGAGGCGGTTGGGGCCGATGAGGAGGAACGTGCCGTCCAGCTCGGGCGGGAGCGCGCCGCGCACGGGGGGCGCGAGGACGACTGTCTCGCGGGTGACCGGGGATCCGGCGGAGAGGGTGGCCGACGCGCATTTCGGTGCGATCATCATGTCCGCCTCATGAAGCGTATCAATGTTATGTAACATCGTTTCCCTACAGGGTGACGGACGACCGAAGGGACGTCAAGGGTGAGCCCACGTCAGGCGAATCCCCGGCTCCGGGACGATCTCGTGGAGGCCGCCGCGCGGCTGCTGGCCGAGGAGGGGCCGCAGGCGCTGACCACCCGTCGGCTCGCCTCGGCGGTGGGCTCCTCGACCACCGCCGTCTACACCCACTTCGGCGGCATGGACGATCTCGTCCGGGCGATGGTCCACGAGGGCTTCGCCCTGCTCGACCGGCGGATGAGCGCGGTCAGCCCGAGCGGCGACCCGGTGACCGACGTCGCGGCGCTGGGACTCGCTTACCACGGCAACGCGCTGGAGCACCGCCATCTGTACGGGGTCATGTTCGGCGGGGCGGGACTCGGCGGGTTCAGCCTCACCGACGAGGACCGGCAGTACGGGCGTTACACCCTGGAGCCGGTGGTGCGAGCGGTGACGGCGGCCATGGCGGCGGGCCGCTTCCGCGAGGGCGACGCACGGCTGGTCGCCCATCAGATGTGGATCGCGCTGCACGGGGCGGTCACCCTGGAACTGGGCGGTTTCCTCGTCCCGCCCTACGACGCCGGGCGCTGCTTCGCCGCGCAGGTGCACGGGCTGCTGGTGGGCGCCGGCGACACTCCCTCGGAAGCCCGGCGCTCACTGGAGCGCCTTGGCGTCCCTCTCGAAACGGGATGACCGGGTGATCGGGTGATCGGATAGCCGTATCGCCGGATAGTCAGGCGGCCGAAGGGGGATGCCCCGCCCGGCAGCCGCCGCGACCGGCCGGTGCGCGGAATCACGCGAACGCCGCAGTTACCTGAGCGAGATATAGTCGTTGGTGCCGATATGGGTACTTTGAGCGATTCTTCGCCTTCGCGGCCGTCCGCGTCGGCCTCCGCCCCCGCCGGTCCGGAGAGGGCGCCGGGGCCGGTGACGGCGGCCGGAGGGGCGGGCGGGCCGCAGTTGCTGCGCGTGCAGTGCTTCAACGTGTCACGCGACGGGTTCGGCTCCGGCGAGGGCCAGAGCCTGGAGCGGCCGTTCGGCCACGCGGACCCCGGTTCCCTCTTCTCGTGGGCGGGCGCCACCGCTAGCTGGATCAACCGCACCGACCCCGGCGGCACCCGGGGACTGGACGACTACCTGACCCGCGACCACGCCCGCAACAGGGGGGCGGAGATCATGGGGCGCAACAAGTTCGGCCCGCAGCGCGGCCCGTGGAAGGACCACGAGTGGCAGGGCTGGTGGGGCGACAACCCGCCGTTCCACACCCCGGTCTTCGTGCTCACCCACTATCCGCGCCCGTCCCTGACCCTGGCCGACACCACGTTCCACTTCATCGAGGCGAAGCCGGCCGAGGCGCTGGCCCTCGCCAAGGAGGCGGCGAACGGCCAGGACGTGCGCCTCGGCGGCGGAGTCGCCACGGTCCGGGAGTTCCTCGAAGCCGACCTGGTCGACACGATGCACATCGCCGTCGCTCCCATCGATCTGGGCCGGGGCGAACAGCTCTGGAAGACTCCCGAGGAACTGGAGGACCGCTTCCACATCGAGTCGGCGCCCAGTGTCAGCGGCGTCACCCACCTGCTGTTCTGGAGGCGGTGACCCGCACGCCGCACAGCGGCCGTCCCGGCCGAGACCGCCCGCCGGGACGGGACGGGACGGGCACGACCGGGGCTGGGGGCGCCGTCGACGGCGCCCCCGGCCCCGCTCCCCCGGGTCCCCCGCTCCCCCTCCCTCCCGTCGCCCCCGGCTCAGACGGTGGAGGGCGTCAGCCCGTGGAAGCCGCCTCCGTAGAACAGCAGGGCGTCCCCGCCCGGCCCGCCGCCCGCGTCGAGCACCGCGCCCACCATGATCGAGTGGTCTCCGCCGTCGTACACGGCCCGCAGTCCGCACTCCAGCCAGGCCAGCGCGCCCGACACGATCGGCGCGCCGGTGTAACGGCCCGGCTCGACGTCGACCGCCTCGAACTCCCGCGGGCCGCGCGGCCGGGAACGGTTCGCGAACCTGCGGGCCAGCGGCTCTTGGTCCGCCGAGAGGACGGAGACCGCGAACGCCTTCTCGTCCAGCATCTGGTGATGCAGCGCGGCGGTGCGCAGCACGCACACCAGCACCAGCGGCGGGTCGAGCGAGACGGAGGCGAACGAGTTGGCCGTCATCCCCCTCGGGGTCTCCCGGCCGGCCGTCAGGACGGTGACGCCGGTCGCGAAGGACCCGAGCACGCGGCGCAGTGCGCGGCAGTCGTCCTTCAGCAGGCCCGGCGACACGTCGAGCGCGGGCGCCGTGTCGAGGCCGGGCGCCGTGTCGAGCGCGGGCGGGCGCATGCCGCCCCCAGAGCTGTCCGCCATGATGTCACTCCCCTCCCTTCGCCGCCGCGAGCTTCCCGGCGGCTCCGGCGCCCGGCCGCGCGAGCCCGTACGGCTCCAGCGCCCGGCGCAGCGCCTCGGGGACCCGGGTCGGCCGGGTGTCGTTGTTGGGCCCGCGCATGCACGCCACCCGTTGCCGGCCTCGCGCCACGAGATCCTCCGCCGCGGGGCGCCCGTCCCCGCCTTCCGCGCGGCGCAGCCGCACGTAGTCGAAGGCGAATCCGATCTGGGTCTGCGTGAGGTCCTCCAGCCGCATGCGGACGGACAGTTCGTCGAACGCGGTGATCTCGGCGAAGAACTCGCATCCCACCGAGAGCGTGAACAGCTTCAGGTCGGCCCGGATGTCGTCCAGCACCGCCGGGGCGTGCTCACGCAGGAACATCTCCCGGCAACGACCCTGCCAGCGCACGTAGTTCACGTAGTAGACGTTGCCCACCAGGTTGGTCTCCTCGAAGCCGACCAGATGGCGCAGTTCGTAGTACGGCCGTCCCGCGTCCCTCACCTCTCTCCCTCCTGTGCCAGCACCGCGAACAGCGCCGGCCGGGGCGTGCCGTGCAGCAGGGCCGGCACGGTGGCGATCCGGTCGTCGCCGTGCCGCAGCACCACCCACCGGTCCGGGGCCCCTGGGCGGCCGTCCGCCGTCAGTTCCACGCGTGCCCTGCCCGCCTTGCGCAGGCACTCGGCGGCGCCCCACACACGGCTCGCGGCGAGCGACAGCTCCTCGCCGTGCTCGGCGGCGATCAGCCGGGCGAGCGCGACGCCGCCGGCGCCCAGCAGTCCCTCCCACTCGTCCGGCGCGCGTTCCGCGACGCTCTGCACATCGCAGGCGACCGGTCGCGGCCCGGCCACGGCCAGGGTCACCCCGGCGCCGTGCGAGGCGGAGACGCAGGGGCCTCCGTCTGCCTCGGGGCGGCCGTCCGGCCGGTGCCGGAGGGTCACCGGGCGTCCGAGGGCCTGTCCGACGGCGTGGGCGGTCCGGGCGCGACGGGCGCCCGGGGCGCCGTCGGCGTCCGGGCCGTCCGGGTGGACGGCGATCCGCACCGGCTCGGCCAGCACCTCCTCGGCACGCCGCTCCAGGTAGGGGCCGAGCAGCGCGGGCTCCCACGGCCCGTAGCCGTCCAGCTTGCGCACCGCGCGCAGTTCCAGGCCCGTCCAGCGCTCGACGAGCGTGCCGCTCGCATCGCGCACGTCGAGGTCGTAGACGTATGAGTCGCCGTCGCGGGAGCGCTCGACGGCGTGCAGGACGACGCCGTCGGCGCGGGTCTCGGCGGACGGGTCGGCGAGGTGCAGGCGCTCGACGCCCACCGGGAGCAGCGTGGCGTCCGGCACGCACGCCTGGATGGAGTGCATCAGCGCGTCGCGGGTCCCCGGGTCGGCCAGCACCAGGTCGTCGGGCAGGTAGCCCGCGAACCAGGGCGCGGTCGCGGACGTGGTGACGTCCGCGACGCACTCCTTGGCGGCCAGCCGCCGGTAGCCCGTCAGGCGCTGGAAGCGGGCGCCCTGGAACAGCACCGGGCCGTACATGTCGCGCGCCGGGTCCAGCGCCGGGGCGACGCCCGCGGGCGGTGCGGACCGGTCCGGCGTCCGGGAGCGGGGCGCGTAGCGCAGGACGGCGCGGAAGTGGTCGGCGCGGAAGTCGGTCTCGCTGCTGCGGATCACCGCGCGGACGGTGTCGTGGCCGGTCGCGAGCACGGCTGTCCGGACGGTGGTCGTGCCGTCCGGGGGCACGGCCACCGGGCGCAGGAACTCGGCGTCCTCCAGGACCGGCGCCGCGTCGGCGCCCGTGCGCCCGGTGAGGGCGGCGGCTGCCTGCGCCATGGCCTCCATGCCGAGCACCGCGGGCAGCAGCAGGGCGCCGTCCAGGAGGTGGTCGGCGAGGTAGGGGTCGCTGACGGCGGACAGCTCCGCGTCGGCGACGAGTTCGACGCCCGGGTAGTGCGCCCGTACGCGTTCCACGAAGCGCAGCAGCGGCAGTTCCCGCTCCTCCAGGGCGAGGGTCGGCAGACCGCCGGCGCGGCCCATCACGACCAGGGTGTCCGGGGCGCCGGGGTCGGCCAGGACGCGGCGGAGCATGGCGACGCCCTCGTCGACGGGGATCGGCTCGATGCCCTCCCGTAGGAGAGATTCCAGCACGCCCAGCCGCGCGCCCATGCCGGTGCCCGACCACACCGACCACTCCAGCGCGACGCACCGGCAGTCCGGCAGGTCCTGACGCAGCCGTCGCACGCGCTCCGTCAGCCAGTCGTTGGCGGTGGCGTAGTCGCCCTCGCCGCGCAGTCCGGCACGGCCGATGATGCTGCCGAACGCGACGACGAGGCGCAGCTCGGCCGGGTCGACCGCGGCCAGGACCGCTTCGAGTCCGGCGACCTTGACGGCGAGGGTGCGGCGGAACGACGCCTCGTCGAGGTCGGCCAGCGCGCGGGGCTCGTTGCGGCCCGCGCCGTGCAGCACGGCGGTGACGGGTCCGAGCCGGTCGCGGATCTCCTGTACGGCGGCCTTGACGTCGCCGGGCGAGGTGACGTCGGCGCGGGCGTAGTGGAAGCGGACGCCCGCGGCGGCCATCCTGCCGAGGTTGGCCGCGAGGTCGCGGTCGGTCTCGGGGTCCCCGCGGCCGAGCAGGCCGACGGCGCAGCCGGACTCGCGGGCCAGGACGAGCGCGCATTCCGCGGTGATGCCCTTGCCGCCGCCGGTGACCGCGATCACGTCGCCGGCCGTCAGCGGCAGCGGGGCCCCGGGTTCGGTCTTCTCGGCGTCGGGCGGGGCGGCGGGCAGGACCCGCAGGACGGGGACCCGGCGCACGCCGTCGGCGCCGTAGTGCACCTCGCTGAACCCGCTGGTCGCCGCGACGTCCGCGACGATGCGGGGGATCAGCCCCTCGACGTCCCCGTTGAGCGGCGCCGTGACGACCGTGGCAGCGACGGCGGGCGCCTCCAGGTGGAGCGTCTTGGCCAGACCGGCGGCGCCGCGCCGGTCGCCGACCGCGACGAACCGGGCGGCGGGGGCGGTGGGGTGCAGGGCGGCGCGGGCCGCGGAGAGCATCAGCGCGGCGTGCTCCTCGTCGCAGTCGGCGGGCAGGCAGAGCAGCACACCGCCGCCGAGCCCGGCGTCCCGCAGGGCCGCCGCGAGCGGATCGGCCAGCGCGTGCCGGTCGGACGCGAACACAGACCAGTGCGCGTCGCGGTCCGCGGCCGCGGCGGCGCCCTCGGGGGCCGCCGGGGTCTCGGTTGCGACCAGGTCGACCGCGAACGCGCGCACCCACGGGGCCACGCCCGCCGCCGCTGCCGGGCGCCCGGCGTCGGACGGCAGCGCCGTGCCGGACAGCTCGTCCAGCAGTCCGGCCAGTTCGGCCAGTGTGGAGGTGGCGAACGCGGAGGTCGTGGCGGGGGCGTCGACGCCCAGTTCCCGGGCCGCCTCGTTCATGATCTGACCGACCGTGATCGAGCTGAGGTGGAGTTCGTCCAGCGGGTTGGTGTCCGGTGTGAGGGCGCCGGGCGGCAGCTCGGCGCGGGTCGCGGCGAGCCGCATCAGGACGTCGAGGCTGTCCTTGCCGCCGTCCGGGACCGCGCCCGACGGCGCCGCGGCGGGGTGCGCCGCCGCGACTCCGTCCGCCGCTGCGGCGCCGTCCGCCTGGGCGTCGGCGCCCGCCGCGAACGGCAGGTCGGTCACCGGGGCGGACTCGCACGGGCTGGCCAGGAAGCGGAACTGCTTGTCCAGCGGCAGCGGCCGGGTGAAGCGGTCCCGGAACAGCTCCCTGTGGCGCACCGGGGCGCCGAGCGTCCAGGCCGCCGCCACGCCGTGGAACAGCCCGGCCAGGGACGTGCCGCCGGTCTCCAGAGCGATGGCCGGCACGTCGGCCGTCTCCGCGGCGAGGCCGCTCAGCACGCGCCCGGGGCCGACCTCCAGCAGCAGGTCGCTCTCGGCGGCCACCCCGGCGACCGCCTCGGTGAACCGTACGGGCGCCAGCACCTGACGGGTCAGCAGCTCGGCCACGTCGGCGTCCCTCTCGAGCGGGCCGCCGGTGACCGTCGAGACGACCCGCCGGGTGAGCGGGCCGAACCGCTCCTCTGCGAGACGGTCGGCGAGGGCGCGCGCCGCCGGTGCGACGGCGGGGGAATGGAAGGCGTGCGAGACGTTGATCCGCTGCGCGCCGAGCCCCTGGGCCGCGGCCCGCGAGCTGACCCGGTCGACGGCCTCGGCCGGTCCGGTGACGACGGTCTGGCGCGGACTGTTGTATCCGGCGATCGACACCGGCTCGCCGTCCAGCAGCGGTGTCACCGCGGCGGGTCCGGCGGCGACGGCCGCCATGGCGCCGCCGCCCTCGCTCGCCGTCGCCATCACCCGGCCGCGCAGCGCGGCCGTGCGCAGCAGTCCCGTCTCGTCCATGGCCCCGGCCCAGTGCAGCGCCGTCAGCTCGCCCAGGCTGTGGCCGGCCGCGGACACGGCTTCGACGCCGAGCGCCTCCAACGTCCGCAGTCCGGCGGCCGAGGCCGTGACGATCCGGGGCTGGGCCGCCTCGGTCGCCGTCTGGTCGCCGTCGACCGGCAGCCCCTGGCTTCGGTACAGCTCGTCCACCGCCGCGAAGCGGGCCCGCAGGGCGCCTCCGTCGGCGCGGCTGCCGGCGCCCTGGCCGGGGAAGAGGAACCCGATGCGGGGCGGGGGCCCGTTCCTCCGGGCGCCGAGGAAGAGGCCGGCCGCCGGGTCGAGGACGGAGCGTGCGCCGCCGTCGACGCGCAGGAGCAGGTCGGCGAAGCGCTTCTCGGCCTGCTCCGGGGAGGAGGCGACGACGGCGGCGCGGACCTGGCGGCCCGCCAGGTCGGATTCGAGGGCGGCGGCGAGATCGCCCAGTTCGGCGTAGGAGAGGCGGCCGGACAGGGCCGCGAGCCGAGTCAGGCGCTCCGCCAGCGCGACGGCGTCGTCGGCGTCGACGAGCAGCAGCTCGCAGTCCTGCCGGGAACGCACCAGGCGGACGGCCGCCCGGGGCACGGCCGTGCGGCGGACGCCGTCGGCGTGCTCGACGACGATGTGCGCGTTGATCCCGCCGAAGCCCATCGAGGACACCCCGGCCCGTACGGCCGCGCCCTCGGGCCACGGTTCGGCCTGGGTGGGGATCCGCAAGGCCGGCCGTTCGCCGGTGAGCTGGGGGTGCGGGTCGCGGTTGCCGGTGGCCGGGGGGACGATCTGGTGGCGGACCACGAGCACGGCCTTCAGCAGGCCCGCGACGCCCGCCGCGGCCTTGGTGTGGCCGAAGTTGCCCTTGACCGTGGAGATGGCCGCGGGCGGGGCGTCCGGGTCGGCGGCGCGGCGGGCCTCGGAGAAGGCGCGCAGTTCGGTGGCGTCGCCGACCGCTGTCCCGGTGCCGTGGCCCTCCAGGTAGGGCACGGTGTCGATGCCGAATCCGGCGGCCCGGTAGGCGCGTTCGATGGCCAGGCGGTGGCCGCCGGCCTCGGGGCGGGTGATGCCGCCGCGGCCGTCGGAGGACCAGCCCCAGCCCGCCACCGTGGCGTAGCGGAAGCGGCCCTGCGCGGTGGCGTCCCGGTCCCGCATCAGCACCACGACGCCGCAGCCCTCGCCGGGCCAGAAGCCGTTGGAGCCCTTGTCGTAGACGCGCATCTCGCCGGTCGCCAGCGCGCCGGTCTTGGCGAAGCCGACCATCTCCAGCGGATCGATGCTGAGGTCCACGCCGCCCGCGAGGGCGACGTCCAGCTCGCCGGACGCCAGCGCGTTGCACGCGGTCGCCACGGACAGCAGCGAGGACGAGCAGGCGCCGTCCACGGTGAACCCGCCGCCGCCCAGGTCGAAGTGGTTGCAGATGCGGCCGGCGATGGTGTTGGCGAGGGCGCCCGCCAGGCTGTCCTCGTCGACGGGCGCGAAGGGGGCCTTGAAGCGCTGTTCCAGGTCGCCGAGGAACGAGGCCAGCGCGGAGTCCTCCCAGCCCTGCTCGCGCAGCGCCGTCCCGACCGTGCGGCGCACGTAGGGCCAGCGCAGGCGCATCAGGCTGGCGCGGCTGAACTCGCCGGTGAGGCTGTTGCCGATGATCGCCCCGGTGGTGGCCAAGGGCAGTCCGCTCCCGTCGGGGAACCCGGCGTCCTCCAGCGCCCGGGAGACGGTGTCCAGGGCCAGCCAGTGCGTCATGTCCGTGGCGCGGAAGGTGGAGCCCGCGATCCGGTGCTTGACCCGGTCGAACGCGAAGCCTTCCAGGACCGCGGCCTTGCGCGCGTAGTGGCGGTCCGGAGCGGCGGGGTCCGGCGAGTAGTAGTCCTCGGCGCGCAGCCGTTCGTCCGGTATGCGGCGGAAGGCGCGCCGTCCGGCGAGGACGTTCTGCCACAGCCGTTCGGGGGTGTCGGCGTCGGGATAGCGGCAGGCCATGCCGACGACGGCGATGCGCGGACGCTGCTCGCTCATGCCGTCACCGCCCCCGGGTCCTGCCGGCCGGCGCCGTGCGCGGCCGGGCTCCCGGCGTCGGCCTCCGCGGCCGCGGCCCGCTCCTTGCGTCGTGCGGTCAGGTGGGCGACCCACCAGCCCGCGCCGCGCACGGCGCACACGATCGACGTCGCGAAGAACAGGGTGTAGACGACGTTGAAGAGCATCAGCACGCCGTACGTCGTGGCCACCGACGCGCCGAACATGAACTGGTTGCGTCCCCTGGCGGGCGTGGTCCCCGGGTCGCTGATCATGTAGTTGGTGAAGAGCACGAAGGCGACTCCGCTCATCGGGCCGAGCGCCGAGAAGACGGCGACTCCCCAGACGAAGTGGCGGATCACGGCCTGGATGACGAATCCGCCGAGCCAGCCGAGGATCAGCAGCACGCGTTTGGTCAGCACGCCGTTGATGACGGTGCCGGCGGTGGCGATGATCAGGGGGATGCCCACGCGGAAGAAGGTGTTGGCGTTCTCCGTGAACTGGTAGGGCGGCGCGATGCTGAACCACGACCCGAAGCACAGGAGGGTCACCGTGATGCCCAGGTTCGACGGGTTCATGAAGTGCCGCATCCTGCCGTTGACCGGCGCTTGCAGGGCGTGTTTGCCGCCGACGCCGACGACCACGCCGAACAGGATCGGCCACAGCCGGTCGTTGCCGTAGGTGAGCATGGAGACGGCGAGCGAGGTGATGTGCGAGGGGAGCAGGAACTCGTAGACGCCCCGCGCGCCCCTGCCGAGGAAGCGGGGGGCCCGCTCCTGCGCCCAGGCGCTGACCGTCTCCAGGACGATCTCCGTGGTGTAGCCGGTGAGCACGCAGACGAGGGGCCACAGCCACGGCTGCTCGAAGCCGAGCAGGGTGTAGCCGAAGACGTTGAGCACGCTGATGGAGATCGCGAAGTTGCGCAGCGCGAGGTAGCGCGCGTCGGGTTTGCCTGCGGGGGGAGTCGCGGCGGGCTGCGCCGCCTGACCCGCCGCGGGGTTGGTGACCGTCGCGGTCATCGGCTCGTCACCTCCTGGACGTCGCCGGCGAGCATCAGGGTGTGGGCGCCGGGGTCGAGACGCAGGGTCTGCTGGTGCGGGCCGCCGTCGGCGTCGCGCCAGCGCAGGTCGAGCGTCACGGGGCCGCTGTGGCGGCCGAGGCCGAAGCGGACGTCGAAACTGCGGAAGCCTCCGTGGCCTCCGCCGCCGTCGAGCTGGGCGACCTGCACGCCGTCGGGCGTGGTCGCGCGGACGGAGGCGTCGTAGGCGGGGGAACCGGCGGCGCTCAGGCCGCCCTTGGCGCCGTGCGCGGCGGGCCGCAACAGGTGCAGGGTCAGGTGAGCGCCGAGGTCGGGCGAGGTGTTGGCGTAGAAGGCGGGCGGGCCCCACTGCCGTGCGACGGCGAAGTCGAGGCGCCCGGTCCCGGTGGTGTCGCCGGTGGCCACCGCCCGGGTGGGCGTCTTGACGGCCAGGCCGAGCCGCTCGCTGATGTTCGTGTACTTGCCGCTCGGAGTGCGGACGTAGAAGGCGAGGGCGTCGCTGCCGGCGACGTCGTCGCCGGGCTGGATGTGCGGCCACATGGCGGGGTTGGACAGCAGGTCGTCGTTGGTCATGGCCATCTCCTGCAGCCAGGGCCAGCGGTCGGTCTTCCCCTTGACGAAGCCGTCGGTCTGCACGACCGCCTGGTGGCCGTCGTTGTGGAAGTCGCCCATCTTGACGTCCCAGTCCCAGCCGGTCCACGCCATCCCGTACTCCTGGGCCTTCTGGGTGAACGGGGCCACGCCGGAGGCGAGTGCGGAGCGCATCTCCGTCTCGTCCTTCGCCTGGTTCTTCCACAGGAAGTTGGACTCCTCCAGCCCCCAGGCGGCGGTGATGTTGCTGACCACGATGTCGTACTTGCCGCTGCCGTCCAGGTCGCCGAAGTCGGCGCCCATGCCCTTGAACGAGCCGTTTCCGAGGACGAAGGACTTGGGCGTCGTGGCGGTGCGCTCGCCGGTGGCCACGGTCAGCCGGATCGTGCCGGGCGTCGAGCGGTTGTACAGCAGGTGGTCGTGGCCGAAGTCGTTGGCGACGTACAGCTCGGGCAGCGAGTCGCCGGTGAGGTCGGCGCCCGAGATCGCGAGGGTCCAGCCGGTGGCGACGTCGTACGGGATCGCCTTCTTCTCCTCCGTGTAGGAGGCGGTGGGGTCGTTCCCGCCGGTGGAGCCGGTCCAGCGCAGTACGTGGTCGCCGCCCGCGTTGCGGGAGTTGGAGAGGGAGTTGTTCATGACGACGTTGTTCAGCCCGTGCGGGTCGAGGACGTCGGAGTCCGGGAAGTAGTCGCCGATGACGATGTCCGGGTGGCCGTCGCCGTCGAGGTCGCCGACGTAGGCCGCGTCGGTGTTCCAGCGCGGGCCGTGGTACTTGCCGTCCTTCGACTCCGAGGGCAGCAGCTCGGCGGGGCGGTAGGCGTCCGGCGAGGGCGTCTTCGCGCCGGCGCGGGCCATGAACAGGATCGGGGTGCGCCCCCAGTACGTGGCCAGGATGTCGGTGGCGCCGTCGCCGTTGAAGTCGCCGAAGGTGCAGCCGGTCGGCGCCATGGTGTCGTCGACGGGCAGCGGGGCGGCGTCGAGCGAGAACGGCGTGAAGCGGTCCGCCGTCCGGGCGGTGGGGGTGTAGGTGACGACGATCCGGTTGGTCCGGGTGTCGACGACGCACATGCCGTCGGCCAGCCCGTGTCCGGTGACGTCGTTGACCGCGATGCTCGCGCCCACCGACGAGATCCAGGAACGGATCTTCTGGTAGGCCGGGTTGACGGTGCGCACGGTCTTCTTGGGCAGCGCGTCGTAGCCCGGCGGCATGGCGATGGGCATCTCCTTGAAGCGATAGCCCTTGGCGACCTCGGCCCCGTCGGCGACAGCGACCGAGGCCCGGGTGGCGAAGAACAGCGCCCCGGCGACCAGGACCGTCACCAGCCCCGGCACCAGTCTGCGGATGCGCCTGCGAAATGCCACGGTGTCCCCTCTCTCGTCTCGGCGCGTGGTCGCGGGCACTGGAGCGCATGGCCTTCCAGAACCCCTTCACCCGACCGGCCGCGCGGAGCGCGGGACGCCGGCCCCCGGGCCCTCCGGGTGACGAGTGCGCGCCGAACCATGGTGGGATTTCCGGCACCCGTCCGGTTCTTCGAAGGTGCCCGGTCCGGATTTCCGGCGTCCCGGCGTCTTCCCCGGCGGCGCGTTCTCCTGGGCAATACGGAAGATGTCGCGTCCGCACCGCCCGGATAGGTTGAGCGTCGTCCAGGACGGGCCTTACCGTGAACAGAGGGGCATCGACGGCATGAGCAGCCTGAGCGACGACTCGGACCTCGCCAAGTTCATCTACTGGGACAACCTCACGTACGCGCCGCCGGGATCACGGGACCCGGAGAAATGGGACGCGAAACTCGGGGCCCAGATCTACGAGAGTTATCTCGACCACTGCGTCGAGGCGGAGGGGCTCGGCTACTCCGGTCTCAGCATGCCGGAGCATTTCGGCCCGTCCTCTCTGGTCACTCATCCCAACATCATGCTGGCCGCGCTCGCCGCACGGACGAAGCGGGCCCGGATCGTCTCCGGCGTGAACCTCGCTCTGCTGCACCGTCCGATGCATCTGGCCGAGCAGTTCGCCATGATCGACGTGCTCTCCGGGGGCCGACTGGAGGTGGGGCTCGGCCGGCGCGGCGACCGGGCCGCCTTCGAGCACGCGGCGGACCTGGTCGACGGCACGCTCAACGAGATCGACTGCCCGGTGGCGAAGGACGATCTGACGCCGGCGACGGCGCCGTTCGCGCAGGACGTCGAGACCGCGAAGATCACCGTGTGGCCCCGTCCGGTGCAGCGGCGCGTGCCCCTGTGGGTGGCCGCGGAGACGGACGGATCCCTGGCCGCCGCGGCCCGCCGCGGCTGGAACGTGTTCACCGGGCTGAATCTGGATCCGGCCGCCGGCGGAATGTCCAAAGTCGGCGTGAACGAAATGGTCGGGCGCCTCGACCGGTATATCGAGATCGGCCGGGAGAACGGCCACGAATTATCCATGGCCAATACAGCGGCGAGCTGCTTCACCGTCGTCGCGGACACCGACCGGGAAGCCGCCGAATTGGTGCGCGACGGTTTCGCGTCACACGTCGAAGCGGCTTCCGGGCATCTCGCGCGGCTCGCCGGGGCTCATCCGGACGAAAGCTCGCTGGAAACGCTCGCCAAGGAGGGGGACACCGGCGTTCAGGGTGTTTTCGAGGCGTCGGCGGATTCCTATCTGGAGAATCCCTTCGCCCTCGTCGGGTCGGTCGAGACGGTCCGGGGCAAGCTGGACGCGCTGCTCGCGGCCGGGTTCCGGCGGTTCGTGCTGCTGTGCGGCGGCGTGGGCAACACGCACGAGATCGGCTGGCAGACGGCGAAGGCGATGGCCGAGGACGTCGCGCCCGACCTCTTCTCCGCCGCGAGGTCCGCGACGACCGTGCCGGACGCCCGCTGAGGCCGTGCTCCGAGGGGGCTTCCGTGTCTTCACCCACCGCAGTGGCCGACGGGCTGGACTTCCCGACCAGTCTGGCCTTCGACGACGACGGTCTGTACGTGGCCGAGGCGGGGCTGCCGTTCGGCGGCGCCGACCCGCGCGGACGGATCTGGCGCATGAGCACGGACGGCGCCGGCCGCCGGCTGGTCGCCGACGACCTGGCGGGGCCGGTGACCGGGCTCCTGTGGCACCAGGGCTTCCTGTACGCGTCCGAGGGCGGCGCGGGCCGCATCACCAGGATCGGTCCGGACGGACGGCGCGCCGTCGTCGTCGACGGCCTGCCCGGCCCCGGCAACTACCACGTCGACATGGCGGTGGCCGGTCCCGACGGCAAGCTGTACTTCGCTCAGGGCGCCATGTCCAACCTGGGCGTCATCGGGCTGGACTCCTACGAGCTGGGCTGGCTGGGCCGGCTCCCGCACCGGTACGACCTGCCGGGCCTGGACGTGGAGTTGACCGGCGTCAACGTCACCACCCGGGACCCGCTGTCCAGTTCACCGGACGCGCGGGCCGTCACCGGCGCGTTCGCCCCGTTCGGCGCCGCCACCCGGGCCGGCCAGCGGATCCGGGCCGAACTGCCCTGCACCGCGGCCGTCATGCGCTGCGATCTGGACGGCGGCGGCCTGGAGCTGGTGGCCTGGGGGATGCGCAACGCGTTCGGGCTCGGGTTCCTGCCCGACGGCCGCCTGATCGCGGTGGACCAGGGGGCGGACGACCGGGGCAGCCGACCGGTCGGCAACGCGCCCGACCTGCTCTTCGAAGTCCGCGAGGGCGCCTGGTACGGATGGCCGGACTTCATCGGCGGCGTCCCGGTGACCGACCCGGCGTTCAAGCCGGAGCGCGGCCCCCAGCCGACGTTCCTGCTGGCCAACCACGACGAACTGCCGCCGCCGGAGCGGTCCGTGCTGGACTTCGAGGCCCATGTCGCGGCGACGAAGTTCGCGGTCGCCCCGGCCGGTTCCCCGCTCGCCGGACAGATGGTGGTCACCCTGTTCGGCGACGAGGCTCCGATGACGCTTCCGCCGGGCGGCCCGTGCCTGGGCCGGTGCCTGCTGAGGGTCGACCCGGCCGACTGGACCACGCACGTCCTGCCCGGCGAACCGCCCCTGCACCGCCCCATCGACGTCGGGTTCGCGCCCGGCGATCCGGCGTTGTACGTCCTGGACTTCGGCGAGTTCGAGATGTCCGGCCACGGCGTCGAGGCGAAGGCCGGGAGCGGCCGCCTGCTGCGCTGGGAGGACTGGGACCGGGGCGGCGCCGACTAGCGCGGTGAACGGCGCGTCAGTCCGCCCGGCGCCGCTCGCACGGCACGGCCCGAGGCCACGACCTGTAGGACGTCGAACGCACCCGGTGGGGAAAGGAAGTCGCGCGATGCGAGGCAGAACCGGTCTATGGCTGATCGGCGGCAGGGGGTCGGTGGCCACGACGGCCGTCTGCGGTCTGGCCGCGCTCCGGGCGGGGCTGACCCCGTCCACCGGCAGCGTCAGCGAACGCCTGGATCTGGACCCGGCCACGTTCCCCGACTGGCCGGAGCTGGTGGTCGGCGGCCACGACGTCGTCCGCACCCCCCTGCGCAAACGGGCCGAGGAGCTGAGCGCCGCCGGCGTGCTGCCGCCCTGGCTTCCGCAGGCGGTGGGCGACGAACTCGACGCGGCGGACCGCGCGATCCGTCCCGGACACGATCCCGAGGACGGCGCCGTCGCGCAGATCGACGCCGTCGAGCGGCTGGCCGGGGACATCGAGGAGTTCCGGACCCGGGGCGATCTGGAACGGGTCGTGGTCGTCAACGTCTCCAGCACCGAGCCCCCGCTCCAGCCGTCTCCCGAGCACGGGGACCTCGACGCCCTCGACCGTGCCCTGCGCTCCCCCGGGCGCCGGGTCCTCCCGGCTGGCGCGCTGGCCGCCTACGCGGCCTTCCTCGCCGGCTGCCCCTTCGTCGACTTCACCCCCTCCCCCGGTCTGCGCGTCCCGGCCGTCGCCGAGCTGGCCGGACGCCGGGGGCTGCCCTACGCAGGCAGCGACGGCAAGACCGGCGAGACGCTTCTGCGCAGTGTGCTGGCGCCGATGTTCGTGGCCCGCGGACTGCGGGTGCGGTCGTGGGCGGGCACTAATCTGCTCGGCGGCGGCGACGGCGCCAACCTCGGCCGGGGCGACCGGGCGGAGAGCAAGCTGGCGTCCAAGTCCCGCGGGCTTCAGGCGCTGCTCGGCGGCACGGCCGACGCGCCGCTGCACATCGACTACGTGCCCGATCTCGGCGAGCGCAAGGTGGCCTGGGACCACGTGTCGTTCGAGGGCTTCCTCGGCGCCCGGATGAGCCTCCAGCTCACCTGGCAGGGCCACGACTCCGCGCTGGCCGCGCCGCTGGTCCTGGACCTCGCGCGTCTCACGGCCGGTGCGCACGCCGCGGGCGAGCGCGGACCGCTGGGCGCGCTCGCCTTCTTCTTCAAGGACCCGCTCGGCAGCGACGAGCACCGGCTCGCCCAGCAGGAGCAGGACCTGATCGCCTGGGCCCGGCGCACGACGGTGTCCCGGTGACCGCGCACAGGCCGGGGCGACGGCTGGGCGACTGGCTGGAACTCGTCCGCGGTCCCGCCGTCCTGACCGTGCTCGGCGACACGGTGGCCGGGGCGGCCGCCGCCGGGCGACCGCTGCGGGGGCGGCGGTCGGCGCTGCCGCTCGCCTCGGCCGCGCTGTACGGGGCGGGCATGGCCCTGAACGACTGGGCCGACCGGACGGCGGACGCCGAGGAGCGCCCCGAGCGTCCCGTCCCCTCGGGCCGGATCGCGCCGTGGGCGGCCCTGACCGCGGCCGCGGCGCTCGGCGGCGCCGGGCTCGCGCTGGCCGCGTACGCCGGGGGACGCGACGCGCTGACCGTGGCGGCGGCGCTGGCCGGGGCGATCGGGGCGTATGACACCGTGCTGAAACCGACGCGGGCGGCGCCGCTGGGCATGGCGGTCTGCCGCGGGCTCGACGTCCTGCTCGGCGCGGGCGCCGGTCGGGCGGCGTCGGCCCGGACCCCGGCGCTGGCGCTGGCCGTGCACACCTTCGGCGTGACGGCTCAGTCCCGGGGCGAGGTAAGGGGCGGGCGACGCTCCGACGCCGGGACGGCGCTGGCCGCCACCGCCGTCGCCACGGCCCTGACCTGCCTCGGTCCGACGCCCTCCCGACGGCATCGGACGGGGGCCGTCGTCTGTGCCGCGGTCTACGCGGGCGCCACGGGTGCGGCTCAACTGACCGCGGCCACCGCGCGAGACGCCGGGGCCGGGCTGCTGGCGCCGGACGCCGTCCGGGCGGCCACCGTGGCCGGGATCCAGGGGATGGCGCCGCTCCAGGCCGGGCTCGCCGCCCGCTCCGGACGGCTCGCCGAGGCCGCGCTGGTGCTGAGCGCGCTGCCGCTGATCCGTCGGCTGTCCAGCGAGCGGAGTCCCACATGAGCGCCTTCGACCTGGGCTACGGCACCAACGGGTTCTCCGACCACCGGCTGCCGGACGCGCTGCGGGTCATCGCCGACCTGGGGTACACCGCGATCGGCCTCACCCTCGACCACTGCCATCTCGACCCCTTCGCACCCGGCCTGGTCCGGCGGACGGACGGCCTGGCCGCGCTGCTGGCCGCCTCGGGGCTGCGCTGCGCGGTGGAGACGGGCGCGCGCTATCTGCTCGACCCGTTCCGCAAGCACCATCCCACCCTGGTCTCGGAGTCGGCCCGGCCGCGGACCGACTTCCTCCTGCGCGCCGTCCGGGTGGCCGAGGCGCTCGGCGCCACCTGCGTGTCCTTCTGGTCCGGCGTGGGCGAACCGGGCGTGTCCGGCCGGACCAACCGCGACCGGATCGCCGCCCATCTGGACCCGGTGCTGGCTGAGGCGGGACGGCGCGGCGTCCGGCTCGCCCTGGAGCCCGAGCCCGGCATGGCGGTCCAGCGTCTCGGCGAGGCGCTCGCCCTGCGCCGTTTCCTCGGGGCGCCCGAGCCGCTGGGCGTCACCCTGGACGTGGGGCACTGCGTCGCCGTGGAGCCGGTCGACGCCGCGCAGTGCGTGCGCCGGGCCGGGGGGCTGCTGTTCAACGTGCAGCTCGACGACATGCTGCCGGGGGTGCACGAGCACCTGGAGTTCGGGCAGGGCGCGCTCGACCTGCCCGGCACGCTGGCCGCGCTCGACGAGAGCGGATACCGCGGCGTCGCCGCCGTGGAACTGCCGCGGCACAGCCACGCGGCGCCGCGGACCGCCGCGAAGGCTCTGGCGGCGCTGCACGCCGCCCGGCGAGTCCCGTCAGGCCGGGCGGCCTCGCCCGGCGGCACGCCCGCGCCGGCCGTGAGGGGGGACAGCTAGCCATGGCACCCGACCGGGACGACCGGCTCACGGCCGCCGAACAGCGCGTGCGGGAACGTCCCCAGGCCGTGCACCAGGAGTTCGCGCTGGCCGGAAGGCCGCCGGCGGGGCGCGGCAGTGATCGCGACGCGCTGATCCACGGCACCGCCGACGACCGGATCCGGGCCCGGCTGCTCGCGGTCCTCGCCGAGATGCTGCCCGAAGCGGAGCTGGCGGCCGGGACGGAGCGGCTCTACCGGCACGGCGACGACGCCGAACGGCGCGGAGTGCTGCGCGCGCTGACCGTGCTGCCCGCGTCCTCGGCGCCGCTCGGTCTCACGCTGGTCGCCGACGGTCTGCGGAGCAACGACCCGCGGCTGGTGGCGGCGGCGATGGGCCCGTTCTCCGCCGCCCGCCTGGACCAGCCTGCCTGGCGGCACGGGGTGCTGAAGTGCCTGTTCCTGGGCGTGCCGCTGGCGGCGGTGGCGGGGCTGGAGCGGCGCCGCGATCCCGAACTGCTGCGGATGGCCCGCGACCTGGCCGAGGAGCGCCGCGCCGCGGGGCGGGAGATCGGCCCGGACCTTCGCACGCTGCTCGGCGCCGGCCCGCTCCCCGCACCGGCGCCCTCCCGAGGAGAGGACGACCGCCGATGAGGATCTTCGACCCCCATATCCACATGACCTCCCGCACCACGGACGACTACCAGAACATGCACGCGGCCGGTGTCCGCGCCGTGGTCGAGCCGGCCTTCTGGCTCGGTCAGCCCCGCACCGGACTGGCGTCCTTCGTCGACTACTTCGACGGTCTCATCGGCTGGGAGCGCTTCCGGGCCTCGCAGTTCGGCGTCAGCCACAACTGCGCGATCGCCCTGAACCCGAAGGAGGCGAACGACCCGCGCTGCGCCGAGGCACTGGACGTACTGCCGCGCTACCTGGGCAAGAACGGCGTGGTCGCGGTCGGGGAGATCGGGTACGACGCGATGACCGCGGCCGAGGACGAGGCGTTCGCCCGCCAGTTGGAGCTGGCCGTCGAGCACTCCCTGCCCGCCCTGGTGCACACCCCGCACCGGGACAAGCGCTCCGGCGCGCGCCGCAGCCTGGACGTGATCCGGGAGTCCGGCATCGATCCCGGCGCCGTGCTGGTGGACCACCTGAACGAGGTGACCGTGCGGATGGTCGCCGACTCCGGCTGCTGGGCGGGCTTCTCCGTCTATCCCGACACCAAGATGGACGCCCACCGGACGGTGGCCGTGCTCAAGGAGTACGGAACGGCAAGGATGCTGGTCAACTCGGCGGCCGACTGGGGGCGTTCGGACCCGCTGGCGACCCGGCGGGTCGCGCTCGCGATGCTGGAGGCGGGATTCGGCGAGGCCGACGTCGACACGGTGCTGTGGCGCAACCCGGTGGCGTTCTACGGACGCAGCGGGCGTCTGATGCTCGACGCGGAGCACGGGAGCGACGCGCAGGACGCCGTGTTCCAGGGCAACTCCGTGCTGCGCGGCCAGTCGTGAACGGGCTGTGCTACTGCACCAACGTCCACCCGGCGGAGGACGTGGCGGGCGTGCTGGGCCAGCTCGACGCCTACGCGGTCCCGGTGCGCGAGCGGCTCGGGCGCGACGCGCTCGGCCTCGGGCTGTGGCTCGCCGCGGAAGCCGCCGCGGAACTGGCCGCGGACCCCGCGGCGTTGCGCCGTCTGCGCCGCGAACTCGACGCGCGCGGCCTGTCCGTGCTCACCCTGAACGCCTTCCCGTACGGCGGCTTCCACCGGAAGGTCGTCAAGCACGCGGTGTACCGCCCGGACTGGACCGATCCGGCCCGAGCCCGTTACACCGCCGACTGCGCGCACGTGCTGGCCGGGCTGCTGCCCGACGACGCCGGCAGCGGAAGCCTGTCGACCCTGCCGCTCGGCTGGCGCAGCCCCTGGTCGGCGGCCGACGACGAGGCCGCCCGGTCGGCCTTGCGGTGGACCGCCGGCGCGCTGCGCGAGGCGTCCGCGCGCGCGGGGCGCCCGCTGCGGCTGGCGGTCGAGCCGGAACCGGGCTGCGTCCTGGACACCGTCGCCGACGCCGTGCGCTGGCTGGCCCCGCGAGTGGACGCCGAGGTCGTCGGCCTCTGTCTGGACACCGCGCACCTGGCCGTCTCCTTCGCCGAGCCGGAGGAGGCTGTCGCCTCGGTCGAGCGAGCCGGCCTCTCGGTGGTGAAGATCCAGGCGTCCGCGGCGCTGCACGTCGACGATCCCCGGGACCCGCGCGCCCGCCGGCTGCTCGCCGCGTACGCCGAGCCCCGCTATCTGCACCAGGTACGGGAGCGGACCGCGGACGGCCGGGTGCTCGCGGCCGACGACCTTCCCGAAGCGCTCGACCGGCTGCCGGGCCTCGGGCCCTGGCGGGTGCACTTCCACGTCCCGCTGCACTCCGCGCCCGCGGGCCCCCTGCGCGCCACCACCGACGTGCTGCGCCGGGCCGTGGCGGCCGTGCGCGACCGGCCCGTGGTCGAGGTGGAGACGTACACGTGGCAGGTGCTGCCCCGGGCCGCCGATCCGGTGGCCGGCATCGCCGCCGAACTGCGCTGGGCGGAGAACGAGCTGCCGCTCCAGGAGGGAGCGGCGTGAGACCCGTGGTGCTCGTGGACGTGGTCGGCCTGACGCCCCGTCTGCTGCCGTTCATGCCGCACCTGTCCCGCCTCGCCGCACGGGGCGGCTGCGCCCCGCTGAGCACCGTGCTTCCCGCGGTGACGTGCAGCGTGCAGTCCACCCTCCTGACCGGGCGGCTGCCCGTCCACCACGGCGTCGTCGGCAACGGCTGGTACTTCCGCGAGCTGGGCGAGATCCACTTCTGGCGCCAGCACGACCGGCTGGTGCGGGGCCCGAAGGTGTGGGACGCCGCGCGGGCCCGGCGCCCTGGCTACCGCGTCGCCAACGTGTGCTGGTGGTACGCCATGGGCGCCGCCACCGACGTCCTGGTGACGCCGCGCCCGGTCTACCACGCGGACGGGCGCAAGTCGCCCGACTGCTACACCCGGCCGCCCGCCCTGCACGACCGGCTCTCTGCGGAGCTGGGCCCCTTCCCGCTGTTCCAGTACTGGGGCCCGACGGCCGGCCTGGCGTCCAGCCGGTGGATCATCGCGGCGGCCCGCCGCATCCTGCGCGCCGAGCGCCCCGACCTGCTGCTCGTCTACGTACCGCATCTCGACTACGACCTCCAGCGGTTCGGCCCGGACTCGCCGCAGGCCCGGACCGCCGCACGGGCCGTCGACGCGGAGCTGGCGCCGCTGCTGGAGCAGGCCGAGGAGGACGGGGCGGCCGTGGTCGCGCTCAGCGAGTACGGCATCACCCCGGTCGACCGCCCGGTGGACCTGAACCGCGCGCTGCGCCGCGACGGCCTGCTGGAGGTGTACGAGCAGGCCGGGATGGAGTACCTGGACCCGTGGACCTCGCGGGCCTTCGCCGTCGCCGACCACCAGATCGCGCACGTCTACGTCGCCGACCCGGCGGACGTGCCGAAGGTGCGCGACCTGGTCAAGGAGCTGCCCGGCGTGGCGGAGGTGCTGGGCCGGGCGGAACAGGCCCGGTACGGCCTCGACCATCCCCGCTCCGGCGAGCTGGTGGCGGTGGCGGCGCCCGACGCCTGGTTCACGTACTACTACTGGCTGGACGACGCCCGCGCGCCCGACTTCGCCCGCTCGGTCGAGATCCACCGGAAGCCGGGATACGACCCGGCCGAGCTGTTCTTCGACCCCGCGGACCGGCTGGCGAAGGCCAAGGCGGCGCTCGGGCTGGCCCGCAAGAAGCTCGGTCTGCGCTACGTCATGGACGCGGCACCGCTCGACCCGTCGTGCGTGCGCGGCTCGCACGGGCGGCTTCCGGACGCGCCGTCCGACGGCCCGATGGTGATCTGCTCCGAAGCCGACTGGCGGCCCGCTCTCACGTCCGGCGGCGCCGTGCGCGCCGTCGCCGTCCCGGACCTGCTGCTGCGGTTGCACGGTGCGGAGGGCCTCGGGCGTGCCCCAAGACCGTGAGGCGGCCCGGCGGACGCCGGCCGGGCGACGCGGGCAGGTCACGGCGCATCGCCCGCACACGCCCGCGGATGTCGAGAACCGCCCACCGGTTCCGACGTAGCGGGTCCGAGGGCGTCCGAGTGCCGTCCGTCATCCATCGGAAAGGACCTTCATGAACTCCGCCGTGACGCCGATCGAGCCGACGGCGCGCGCCGGCCGACGGGAATGGACCGGCCTGGCCGTGCTCGCGCTGCCGACGCTTCTGGTCTCGGTCGACGTGTACGTCATGCTGCTCGCCCTGCCCCGGCTGTCGTCCGCCCTGCACGCGAACAGCGTCGAGCAGCTCTGGGTCAGCGACATCTATCCCTTCGTCCTCGCCGGGATGCTCATCACCATGGGCAACCTGGGCGACCGGTTCGGCCGGCGCCGACTGCTGCTGATCGGCGCCGCGGCCTTCGGCTGCGCGTCCGTGGGCGCCGCCTACGCCACCAGCCCGATGATGCTCATCGTGGCCCGCGCCGTGATGGGGGTCGCCGGGGCCACGCTGGCGCCGTCGACCCTGTCCCTGATCTCCACGATGTTCCGGGACGACCGGCAGCGGGGCACGGCGATCGGGATCTGGGGGGCGTGCTTCTCCGTCGGCGCCATCGTCGGCCCGCTCGTCGGCGGCGCCATGCTCGCCCGGTTCTGGTGGGGCTCGGCCTTCCTGGTCGGCATTCCCGCGCTGGTCCTGCTGCTGCTCCTCGGGCCGCTGCTGCTGCCGGAGTACCGCGCCGAGCAGCCCGGCCGTCTCGACTTCGTCAGTGTGGTGGAGTCCCTGGCCGCCGTCCTCCTGACGATCTGGGGCGTCAAGGAGTTCGCCCGGACGGGATGGCACCTCGCGCCCCTGGCCGCCGTGGTGGTCGGGGTCGGCCTCGGCGTCGTCTTCGTGCGGCGCCAGCACCGGCTGACCGACCCGCTCCTGGACCTCAGCCTGTTCTCCAGGCGGCAGTTCTCGGCCGCCCTGATCAGCCTGTTCCTGGGCACCATGCTCACCGGAGCGGTCATGTACTTCGTCACCCAGACGCTCCAGCTCCTCTACGGGCGCAGTCCGCTGAGCGCCGGCGTGTGGATGCTGCCGGCGATCGCCGCCAACACCGTCAGCTTCGTCCTCTCCCCCCGGCTCGGGCAGCGTTTCCGTCCCGCGTACCTCATCGGCTGCGGTCTGCTCCTGTGCATCGCAGGCATGGTCCTGATCACCCAGGTCCGGGCCGGCGGCAGCCCGGCGCTGCTGGCCATCGGCTTCGCCGTGATCTACCTCGGCGCGGGTCCCATGGTCACCCTCGGCATCGGCCTGGTGATCGGCTCCGCGCCGCAGGAGAAGGCCGGATCCGCGGCGGCCCTCAACGAGACCAGCGGTCAACTGGGGTTCGCCCTGGGCATCGCGGCGCTCGGCAGCATCGGGACGGCGGTCTACCGCGGCACGATCTCCCTCGCGCCGGGGCTCCCCGGGTCCGCCGCGCGGTCCGCGAAGGACTCGCTGGCGAGCGCCGGGCAGGCGGCGCGCCGCCTGCCCGGCGCGACGGGCGACGCCGTCCTGCACGCCGCCCGTGCCGCGTTCACCACGGAGTTGCACGTCGTGGTCGCCATCGCGGCCGTGCTGCTGTCGGCCGTGGCGATCCTGGTGACCGCCCTCCTGCGGCACGTTCCGCCGACCGGGCAGCAGCAGTCCGGCGCCGAGCAGGGGGAGGAGAGCGCCGCCGCGGCGGTGTGACTCCCGCGCGCGTCGCATGCGACGGCCCCGGACCGCGACACGGTCCGGGGCCGTCGCGTGCGACGCGCGGGCCTCGTCACCCGTGTGAGCCGCCGCCCGCCAGCTCGTAGGCGACGAGCTGGGGCTGGGAGTCGTCCGAGGCTCCGGCGACGCCCGCGCCCACCAGCAGCATGTCGCCGCTGACGGCGGGCGGCGCGTTGACGCCGGCCGGTGCGGTCGCCGTCCACAGGGTTCTGCCCGTGCGGGTGTCGAAGGCGAAGAGCCGGCCGTCGAAACTACTGGTGATCACCGTGTCGTTGGCCACCGTCGCGGCGCCGAGCGCCATCTGCGGCAGTCGCCGCTGCCAGCGCACTCCCCCGGTCCGCGTGTCGATCGCCGCGAGACCTCCCCTGCCCTGGTCGGTCCCGGGGTAGCTCATCCCGCCGCTGGCGCTCATCTCGGACGGGAGGTCGACCCAGGGCACGAAGACCGTTCCCCGCGCGGCGGCCATCGGGGTCTCCACCCCTCCGAGCACGCCCGGGTAGATGGTGACCGGCTTCTCGGGCAGCGGGCCCTCGTCGTTCTGGTGCCGTCCGACCGGGCGGGTCCACAGCGGCTGACCGTCGTCGGCGCGGTAGGCGAAGACCTTGCCCATCTTGCCCGCCACGATCACGATCTCGGTCCGCACGCCGTGGATCGGCACGGCAGTGACGATCGCCGAGTCCTGGAGGTCGTAGTCCCGTATGTCGTGCGGGAGGGCCTGCCGGTACCAGAGGAGCTTGCCGGTCCTGCCGTCCAGCGCGACCAGGGAGCCGGTGTAGAGGTTCGGGCCCGGCCGGCTGCTGCCGTTGGGGTAGTCGGGGGTGCCGGGCGTGGGCGCCGGGTTGGCCACCGACAGGAAGACCCGGCCGCGGCCGTCGACGGCCGGCGGGTACCAGAGGCCGCCGCCGGAGTTGATCTCCGGGTGGCCCCACAGATAGCCGTCCTTGACGGTGTTGAACGTCCACCGGGGCTTTCCGGTGGCGGTGTCCAGGGCCCAGACGGTGCCCATCGACCCCGGCACGTACTGGCCGAAGATCGACGGCTCCGTGCTCACCAGGACGGTGCTCCCGTAGATCTGCGGGGCGACGTCGACTCCGCCCTTGTCCGGCTCCACCAGTCGCCTGGACCACAGGGTCCGGCCGGTACGGGCGTCCAGGGCGAAGGCGCCGGTGAAGGTGGTGCCGAAGAGCCTCCCGCGGCTGTACGAGATGCCGTTCGGCCCCACGCTGGGATCGTCGAACGCGTGCTGCCAGCGGATCTCGCCGGTCTCCTTGTCCACGGCGTAGACGTGGGAGTCCAGGTCGATGACGTAGACGGTCGGACCCACCACGATCGGGTTGGACGCCATGACGCCCGCGAAGGTCGGCTTGCCCTTCAACGGCAGCCGCCACTTGACCTTCAGGCGGTGGACGGTCTTCGCGTCGATCGGCGTCCGGGTGGCGGCCCGGGTGTTGAGGAGGTCGCCGTTGGCGCTGGGCCAGTCGGTCGCCCCCGCCCGTCCCCGTGCCCCGGCGTCCGCGGGCGCCGCCGTGGAGGCGTGCACTTCGCCGCGTCCGGCGGCGAGCATGCCGAGCGCGGCCAGCCCGGCCAGAGCGATCCGGACTCTTCGCCTCCCGGGGCGGGCCGCCGGTAAGCGCACTGTCGCGTCGACTGTCAATCCGGCCTCATCTCGTCGTCGCCCGGCAGCGGTTCGCGGATCCGGGCCGCTCGATCCGGCTGCCGGCGCCGCCGGCAGACGGTCTGGGTCATCGCAGCGTCCGCGCGAACGTCCTGACGTCCGCGACGAACAGATCGGGCTGTTCCAGGGCGGCGAAGTGGCCGCCCCTGTCGAACTCGGACCAGTGGGCCAGGGTCGGCAGCAGCCGCTCCGCCCAGCGGCGCACCGGCCGTACCGCGTCGTGCGGGAAGGACGCCACCCCGACGGGCATGGCGAGGGGCCACGGTCCCGTCCAGGTCCGCAGGAACTCGGCGTCCAACCGGTTGGACTCATAGTAGAGCTGGGCGCTGGAGCCCGCGGACGAAGTGAACCAGTAGAGGGCGACGTTCGTCAGCAGCCAGTCACGGCTCACCGGGATCTCGGCCTGCGGGCCGCCGCCCGTCCACTCCCGGAACTTCTCCGCGATCCAGGCGAGTTGGCCGACGGGCGAGTCGGTGAGTGCGTAGGCGAGGGTCTGCGGGCGGGTGGACTGGATCTTCCGCCAGCCGGCGCCGTCCTGCTCGAACCCGGCCGCGAACTCCAGCCGGGCCAGGTCGGCGGCGTCGAGCCGGCTCAGCTCGGCCGGGTCCTGGGGCGGCACGGTGACGAACATGTTGAGGTGGACGCCCGCGACGTGTGCGGGGTCGGCGAGCGCGGTCCGCAGCGACACCGGCATGCCCCAGTCCCCGCCCTGCACGAGATAGCGCCGGTAGCCGAGCCCGCGCATCAGTTCCGCCCAGGCCCGGCCGACCCGTTCGGTGTCCCAGCCGGTCTCCTCGGGGTGACCGGAGAAGCCGTAGCCGGGCAATGAGGGGATGACCAGGTGGAACGCGTCGGCGGGGTCCCCGCCGTGCGCGCGGGGGTCGGTCAGCGGCGCGATCACGTCGAGGAACTCGGCCACCGAGCCGGGCCAGCCGTGCGTGAGGACCATCGGCATGGCGTCCGGCTCGGGCGAGCGGACGTGCAGGAAGTGGACGTCCACTCCGTCGACCTCGGTGAGGTACTGGGGCAGCGAGTTGAGGCGCTTCTCGACCAGGCGCCAGGAGAAGCCGGTCTGCCAGTAGCCGGCCAGCTCCTTCAGGTAGCCGAGGGGGACTCCGCGGTCCCAGCCGACGCCCGGCAGCTCGTCCGGCCACCGGGTGGCGGCGAGCCTGCGCTCCAGGTCGTCCAGGGCCTCCTGGGGGACGTCGATACGGAAGGGACGCATGTCGATGCCTCTCAACTGGGCCGTCGCACGGGCTCGGGCCGCTCGGAACCGGCGGCGGCGACGGCGCCGGCCGGGCGGCGGAAGGAGTGCCGCAGCACCCGTGCCATCGTGCCTGGCCTCATCAGCGAGGAGGGGGGCTCGATCAGGCCGGCGGCGCGGATGAAGGCGGAGGTGAGTTCGGGGTCGTGCGTGGCGGCCTTGTGCAGCTTGTTCACGTAGGCGTTGGCGATCCGGACCTGGGGCGTTCGACGTCCCTGGACGCCCGGGTAGCCGAGGTCGGCGCCCGCGGCGAACTCCCAGGGCGAGTCGACGGCGGCGGCGACCCGCTGGAAGAAGCGCCGGAAGTCCGGCGGGGCGCCGGTCCTCAACTGCTCCCGCAGCGCCAGGGCTTCGAGGGCGGCGACCGTCATCCCCTGTCCGTAGACCGGGTTGAAGCTGCACACGGCGTCGCCCATCACCAGGTAGCCGGCCGGGAACTCGGTGAGCCGCTCGTAGTGGCGCCGCACGCTGGCGGGGAACTTGAACGTCCCCGAGTCCAGCGTCGGCGCAGCCCGCCGGACGGCTTCGTAGACGTCCGACACCGGCAACGACCGGGTGTAGGCGAGGAATCCGTCGAGGTCGGCCGGCGGATGGTCGCCGAGGATGCCGGTGAGCGAGAGCTGCACCTGGCCGTCGTCGCCGGGCAGCCGGTAGAAGAAGGCGCCGCGCGGATGCGACGGGGTCGCCACCGGGATGATCGCCAGTTCGTCGCCGAACGGGTCGGCGTCCAGCGCGAAGTGCCGGGTGGTGTAGGCCAGATCGATCTTGATCCGGCTCTCCTCCGGCCGCCGGTAGCCGAGTTCGTCCAGCCACACCGGGGTGCGCGAGCCGCGTCCGGTGACGTCGACGACCAGGTCCGCGGCCAGGACCTCCGGGGCGGCGTCGCCGTCCTGGGGCTGCACGCGGACGCCGGTGACCCGGCGGCGGTCGCCGTCGGTCTCCAGGCCGAGGATGTCGTACCGCTCCAGGAAGGTCACGCCGGGCACGGCCTGCACGCGGCGCCGGACGTGGTACTCCAGCACCGGCCGCGTCGCGGGGACCGACAGCAGTCCCGTGTCGCCGGTGGCGAGCCTGCGGCCGTTGAAGTACCAGCGGATGGCGCTGCCGAAGTCACCGGGCCGGACGCCCGCCGCGCGCAGTTCCTCGGTCAGGCCGGGGAAGAGCGCCTCGAAGATCTGCTGTCCGCGGGCCACCAGTCCGTGCGCGTGGCGGCCGTGCGGGACGCCGCGGCGTGCCGTGGCGACGCCGTCGAGTGCGTCCCGGTCGACGACCAGGACCTCCGCGTACGACTCGGCCAGCACGGCGGCGGCCAGCAGCCCCGCCATGCTGCCGCCGAGCACTATCGCGCGCTCGCCTACACGGCCCATCGTCGGCGCCCTCCACTGCGTGCGGCCGTCGCCGCGGGCCGGATCACGCCGCGCCCACCGGGGTGTTCTGGTAGGAGGCGATGCGCCAGTCGGTCCCCTCCCGCACCAGGATCCAGGTGGCCCGGATCACGCGCTCCCCGCTCGGCTCCCGCTCACCGGGGGCCAGCACTCCTCCCTTGGTGACGACCGCGGCGACATCGGCCGCGAGCGGCCTGACCGTCAGCGGCACGCCGGTCACACGGGTCCCCTTGAGCGGGCCGGTGAAGGCCCGGCTCATATAGGACCGGATCTCCTCACGGCTGGTCAGGAAGACGTCGCCGGGCAGGATCAGCGTCGCGTGCTCGGTGAAGGTCTCCGCGAACCGGTCCGCGTCGTGCTGTGCCCACGCCTCGACGATGCGCGTCGGCACGGCACGCAGCGCCGCGGTCTCGTCGGTGTCCAACGACGGGGTGGAAGGCATGGCCTCTCCTTCGCCAGCGGGTCGGGCTCTTGACGTCGGTCAGGCTCACACGCGTCGTCGCGGCGTCGCATCTCCACGATTGCGCCCGCCGACCGCCCGCGTCGCACCGCAATCGCGGAGATGAAAGCGGCCCGGTCCGGTGCAAGCCTCGACGAGGCCGATCACCCGGCCGCCGCGTACCGGAGGAGAGCTGATGACCCACAAGATCCCGTCCCGTCGCGAACTCGTCGGCCGGGCGTCGGAACTGGCGCCGCTGCTGCGCAAGAACGCCCTCTGGGAGGAGGAGAACCGGCGCCTCCCGGACGAGGTCGTCGACGCGCTGACCGAGTCCGGGCTGCTGAACCTGCGGGTCCCCACCCGCTACGGCGGCTACGAGTGCGACATGCGGACGGTGGTCGAGGTGATCGCCGAGCTGGGCCGGGGCGACGGGTCGACCGCCTGGGTCATGTCGGTCTTCGCGATCAGCACCTGGATGGCCGGGCTGTTCCCGGACGAGGTCCAGGACGAGGTGTTCGCGCAGCCCGGCGTCCGGGTGTCCGGGATCCTCAGCCCGACCGCCACCGCCGTCCCGGTCGACGGCGGTGTGCTGCTCAACGGCAAGTGGGGATTCAACTCCGGCGTGCTGCACAGCTCGTGGGACACCAACGCGGCGGTATTGATGTCCCCCGACGGTCCGCAGCCGGTCATGGCAGCCGTGCCGACCGCGGACCTGGAGATCGTCGACGACTGGCACACGGCCGGTCTGCGCGGCTCGGGGAGCGTCTCCACCGTGGCCCGCGACGTGTTCGTGCCCGAGGCGCGCGTGCTGCCGATGGGGCCGGTCCTGCAAGGGGTGCACCGCTCCCGGGCGAACGCCGACTCCCCCGTCTTCAACGCCCCGTTCATGCCCACCGCCTGCGCCACGATCTCCGCGCCGGCCCTCGGCCTGGCCAAGGCGGCGAAGGACGCCTTCCTGGAGCGGCTGCCCGGCCGGAAGATCACCTATACCGCCTACGAGAACCAGAGCGAGGCGCCCCTCACCCACCTTCAGGTGGCCAAGGCCGTCACCGGGATCGACGAGGCCGAGTTCCACGCCCTGCGCGCCGCGGACCTGATCGACGCGCACGCCCTGGACGGCACGCCGTGGACGCTGGAGGAGCGCGCCCGCGTCCGGCTCGACCTGGGCGCGACCTGCGTGCGCGCCAAGGAGGCCGTGGACGTCCTCAACGGCGCGAGCGGCGGCTCCTCGGTGTTCACCGACGTCCCGATCCAGCGCATCGAACGCGACGTGCAGACGCTGAACCTGCACGCGATCCTGCACCCCGACACCAACTTCGAGCTGTACGGGCGCATCGTCTGCGGCCTCGAGCCCAACACCCTCTACCTGTAGACAGCCGGGGGCCCGCTCCCCCATCCGGAGGCCCTAGTGACAGACCAACCCCCGATCGTCATCGACCGCACCGGCGCGGACATCCACGCCGAACTCGCCGCGCTGCGCCGCCGCGGCCCCGTGTCCCGGATCGAACTCCCCGGCTCGGTGCGGGCCTGGTCGGTGACCGGCTACGAGGCCGCCCTGAGCGTCCTGGGCGACACCCGGTTCTCGAAGGACCCCCGCAAGCACTGGCCCGCCTTCGTCGACGGGGAGATCGGCGCGGACTTCCCGCTCATCGGGTGGGTGCTGATGGACAACCTGACCACGGCGCACGGCGCCGACCACAGCAGGCTGCGGCGGCTGACGGCGAAGGCGTTCACCCCGCGCCGGGTCGAGGCCATGCGCCCGGTGATCGAACAGGCCGCCGCGGAGCTGCTGGACGAGCTGGCCGCCGCGGCGCCGGGCGAAGCGGTGGACCTCAAGAAGCGGTTCGCCCACCCCCTCCCGGCCCGGGTCATCTGCGACCTCTTCGGCGTCGAGCCCGAGGAGCGCGCCGACCTGCTGCGCGGCGGCGAGGTGAACGTCGACACGACCACCGGCGCCGAGGAGGCGGCGGCGAACGTGGAACGCTGGCACCGGCAGATGCACGACTTCGTCGAACGCAAGCGCAGGACGCCGGGCGACGACCTCACCAGCGACCTGGTCGCCGCCCAGGAGACGGACGGAAGCAGGCTGACCCCGTCCGAGCTGGTGGGCACCCTGCACCTGATGCTGGCGACCGGCACGGAACCGGTGATGAACCTCATCGGCAACGCGGTCCTCGCCCTCCTGACCCACCCCGAGCAGTACGAGCGGGTACGGGCCGGACACGCCGGGTGGGACGACGTGATCGAGGAGACGCTGCGCGCCGAGGCGCCGGTGGCGCACCTGCCGTTCCGGTTCGCCACGGAGGACGTGGAGGTCGGCGGCGTGACCGTCCGGCGGGGCGAGCCGGTGCTGATCGGGTTTGCCGCCACCGGTCGTGACCCCGAGGTGCACGGCGCCGACGCCGACCGGTTCGAGCTGTCCCGGGAGGACAAGAGCCACCTCGCGTTCGGGTCCGGCGTCTACCGCTGCATCGGCATGCCGCTGGCCCGCGCCGAGCTGCGGATCGCGCTGCCCGCCCTCTTCGCGCGCTTCCCGGAGATGGCGCTGGCCGTGCGCCCCGAGCAGCTCAAACCGCAGAGCACGTTCATCATGAACGGGGTGGAGAGCCTGCCCGTGCGCCTGGCGCCGAAGGACGACCGGGGATGAAGGCCGCCGTCATCGCGGCGCCGAAGGCGCCCTGGGAGATCCGTGACGTCCCGACGCCCGAACCAGGGCCGGGCGAGGTCCTGGTGCGGGTGCGGGCCTGCGGCGTCTGCCACAACGACGTGTGGACCGCGCAGGGCGTCTTCCCCTTTCCGTCCTTCAGCCCCGCGATCACCGGGCACGAGGCCGCCGGCGAGGTCGTGGCGCTGGGCCCCGGCGTGACGGGCCGGCGGGTCGGGGACCGGGTGGGCACGACCTGGGTGCAGGAGACCTGCGGGCGGTGCGGCTACTGCCGGCGCAACCTTCCGCTCACCGGGCAGTCGGGGATGAACTGCGCCGAGTCGGTGATGACCGGGCTGAACACCCAGGGCGGCCACGCCGAGTACGTGTGCGTCAAGGCGGCGAGCACGGTGCTGCTGCCGGACGGTCTGGACTACACGACGGCCGCTCCCGTCCTGTGCGCGGGCTACACCGCGTGGAGCGCCCTGCGCGCGGCGCGGCCGCAGCCCGGTGAACGCGTCGCCGTGCTGGGCGTCGGCGGGCTGGGGCACATGGCCGTCCAGTACTCGCGGGCCTGCGGATTCGACACGGTGGCGATCACCGGCTCGCCCGACAAGCACGAGCTGGCGCTCGGGCTCGGCGCCCGCGCCGTCGTCGCGAACGGGACCGAGCTGCGCGAGGCGGGCGGCGCCGACGTCGTCCTGGTGACGGGCATCTCCTACCGGTCCGCCGCGGACGCCCTCCAGGGGCTGCTGCCCGGGGGCCGGATCGTCCTGGCCGCCATCGACCCGAACGACTCGTTCACCGTCGGTCCGGCGTCCGCGTTCTGGTCGATGCGCCAGCAGGTCATCGGCGCCACGCACGACGGCCTGCGCTATCTGACCGAGGCTCTGGACCTGGTGGCGAGGGGAGCCGTCACCCCGGTGCACGAGGTGTTCGCCAAGGAGGACGTCGCCGAGGCGGTGTCGAGGACGGCGGCAGGCGACGTCCGGTTCCGGGCGGTGGTGACCTACTGACCCGGGCCAGG
Organism: Streptomyces sp. NPDC046985; assembly: GCF_040644415.1. Classification (NCBI taxonomy): domain Bacteria; kingdom Bacillati; phylum Actinomycetota; class Actinomycetes; order Kitasatosporales; family Streptomycetaceae; genus Streptomyces; species Streptomyces sp. NPDC046985. The sequence goes on along the minus strand of NZ_JBEYWK010000016.1, from coordinate 107,668 downwards.
GGGCCGGCGGGCGACGGGGAGCGACCGGAGGCGACGGCAGGTTCCCGGGCCCGCGGCGTTGCCCGGCGCTCGGCGGCGGTGAAAAACTTCCGCGCCGATGTCGAGAGCGGAGCGTCGGCGCCGACGAAGAGGCGAAGGGACGCCTTGGACGTCCCTCGCACGCCCGTGAGGAGCAGCACCGTGAAGTACCTGATCATGATGTACCCGAACGCCGAGGTCCTGGACGCCCTGTCCGAGGAGGAGCGCAACGCCGTCTTCCAGGGCCACGGCGAGTTCATGACCAAGATCAAGGAGTCGGGCGAGTTCGTCGGCACGGCGGCGCTGGGCGGGGCCGACCAGTCCTCCGTCGTCAGCGTCCGCGGCGGAGTCCCCGCGGTGACCGACGGCCCCTACGCCGAGTCCAAGGAGGTCGTGGGCGGCTACTACGTCATCGAGGTCAAGGACCGGGACCGGGCCCACGAGATCGCCGCGATGATCCCGGACGCCGCGGTCGAGGGCCTGGGCATCGAGGTACGGCCGATCGTCTTCAGCGAGGACGCCTCCGCGTGACACCCCGCCCGGGGGCCGTCAGGCCCCCGGGCCGCCTCGCGCGAACCCGCCCCGGCGGTCGAGAGGAGGTGCGCGTGAAGGCTCCGGAGCTGCTTGGGGACGAGGTGGTCGTCGTGTCGGGGGTGGGCTCGGGTCTGGGCCGGACACTCGCCCTCCGGTGCGCCGAGTCCGGGGCCGACGTGGTGCTCGCGGCACGGACGTCCGCGTACCTGGACGAGGTGGCGAAGGCCGTCGAGAGCACCGGAAGCCGCGCGCTCGCGGTCCCGACCGACATCACCGATCCGGCCGCCGCCGAGGCGCTCGCCGCCGCCGCGCTCGGCTCGTTCGGCAGACTCCATGCCGAGGCGCACGTCGTCCATCCCGGTCTCGCGCAGTCCGGCGTGCGGCGGCTCCGTGAGCAGCACACGGAGGAGACCGCGGACGCGGTGATCTTCCTCGCCTCGCACCTGGCGCGCGTCGTGACCGGTCGCTGTCTCGACGTCGACTGCGGCGAATACCGCCATTGACCTCCGCGGCCCGCTCGCGGTCGTCGCACGGGAGCGGCCCCCTGCCCTGCGGTACGGTGTCGGCACCGGCTGCCGAGTCCGTCGGCGGCGCGCACGACACAGAGGGTGGTCCGCGTCCGCATGAGCGTCGCACCGCGCCCGCGCTCCTCACCCCGCAGGCGCCGCCGGGGCTGCCGGTGAAGGACGACAGCGAGGTCGTCGCCCACCTGCGGAGCCTCATCCCGCAGGTGGTGGGCACGCTGGTGCGCCGTTACGGACGGTTCGAGGAGTGCGAGGACGCCACCCAGGACGCGTTGCTCGACGCGATCGTGCAGTGGCGCGAGGACGGCCTCCCCGACAACCCGCTCGGCTGGCTGACCAGGGTCGCGCACCGCCGGCTCACCGACCGCGCCCGCAGCGACATCGCCCGCCGCCGCAGGGAGGCGACCGTGGCGGCCATGGCACGGGCGGACGAGCCGGCGCCGGCGCCGGCCGGACTGCCGCCGTCGGACCAGGACGACTCCCTCATCCTGCTCTTCCTGTGCTGCCATCCGAGCCTTTCCCCCTCGTCCCAGTTGGCGCTGACCCTGCGGGCGTGCGGCGGCCTGACGACCAGCCAGGTGGCAGGCGCCTTCCTGGTGCCCGAGGCGACGATGGCGCAGCGCATCAGCCGGGCGAAGCAGCGCATCAGGGCGGTCGGCGCGACCTTCGAACTGCCGCCGCCCGAGGACCGGCCGCAGCGTCTCGCCGTGGTCCTGCACGTGCTCTACCTGATCTTCAACGAGGGGTACACCAGCACCTCCGGGGCGAACCTGCACCAGGTCGAGCTGACGCGGGAGGCGATCCGGCTGACGCGCGCGCTGCGCCGGGCCATGCCCGACTCCCCGGAGGTGACGGGGCTGCTCGCGCTCATGCTGCTCACCGACGCCCGCCGGCCGGCGCGCACCGACGAGGGCGGGAACCTGGTCCCGCTCGCCGAACAGGACCGTACGCGGTGGGACGCCGTCGCCCTCAAGGAGGGCGTCGAGCTGACCGCCGACGCGCTCACCCGCGGGCCGACGGGCCTGTACCAGTTGCAGGCGGCCATCGCCGCGGTGCACGCCGAGGCGCCCAGCGCCGAGGAGACGGACTGGCGGCAGATCGTCATCCTCTACCACCTCCTCGAACAGGTGTCCCCGAACCCGATGGTCACGCTGAACCACGCGGTGGCGGCGGCCATGGCGCACGGCCCGCGGGCCGGTCTCGCCCTGCTCAGCCCGCTCGACGAGGACGACCGGGTCGCCGACCACCACCGGCTGCACGCGGTGCGCGCGCACCTGCTGGAGATGGCCGGCGACCGCGCGGCGGCGTGCGAGAGCTACCGGAAGGCCGCACGGCGCACGGCGAGCCTTCCCGAGAAGCGCTTCCTGGAGTCGCGGGCGGACCGCTTGAGCGAGCCGGGCGAGTGACGCTCCGCCGCCGCGCGCACGCGCGCCCGCCGGTTCACATCTCGATGCCGGACGGCAGCATCACGGGCCGCACCTCGACGCCCAGCCCGTCCATGCGGGCCTCCGGCACGAGGGCGGCCAGCTCGTGGGCGCGTTCGTCGGTCTCGCAGTCGATCAGGTAGAAGCCGGACAACTGCACCCGGGAAGGCACCAGCGGGCCTTCGGACACGAAGGCGACGCCGTCCGCCACACGGACCACGGTGCTCTGCGAGACGTGGGCCAGGGTGTGCGCGGCCACCAGTTCCCCTTCTTCCGAGAGGGTCTTGTGGAAGGCGCGGTGCTCCTGCACGAACTCCTCGCGGACCGCGTCCGGCAGCGCGTCCCACGCGTCGGGGTCCATGTGCAGAACCAGCATGTACTTCACGCCTGCGCTCCTGACGTCGCGGACGCCCGAAGTGGGCCCCTCTCACAGGCATGTCGGCGCCGAATCCCGCCGTTCGACATCGAGCCGTCGGCGCGGGGTGCTTTTCCGTACGCGGGGTGGTCTTCAGTACGCGGGGCGATCTTCAGTACGCAGGGTGCATTTCAGTACCTGGCCGAGCTGCCCGGCGTGACGTCGTGCCGGAAGAGGCCGTCCGGGTCGATCCGGCGGCGCACGCCGTCCACCCGCGCGACCGTCTCGGGCGGCAGATGCCGCTGAGGCTGGTCGAGGCGTTCGACCAGCGTGGGCGCGGTCCATCCGGTGTCCCAAGGAGCCAGCGCCGAGCGGACTTTGGCGCAGTGCGCCTGTATCGCCGCGCGCGCGGCGGGGTCGACGGCCAGGCCGCCGGCCGTGAAGGCGAAGGCCGCGTCGAGGCGGCTCAGCGCGCCGCCGTCCGGCGCCGGGACCGCCAACGCGCCGCCGAGCTGCCGCAGTTCGGCGTTCACCAGCGGCGAGCCCGAGCCCTCGCCGAGCAACTGGAGGAAGACCTCGGCGCCGTCCGGGCCGAGCGGGGAGAGCAGCAGGTGGTCGCCGAGGACCGGCACCGGTTCGGTGGGATCCATGTGCGCCTGGGGCACCGCGGTCGGCGCGCCCTCGCGCCAGGTGTCGAGAAGCGGCGCGGCGACGGCGCGCAGGGGCGCGAGCAGGTCCTCGGCGCGCAGCCGCGCGGCGCCCAGGTCGTCCTCGGCGGGGCTGAGCACCGTGCCCGTCAGGCACAGCACCGGGCCTCCGGTCAGCTCGGGCGGGATGCCTGGCACGGCGGGCAGGTTCATCACCCGCAGCGCCGTGGTGACGGTCCCGGGCGCGTCACGGGTCCACCGCGTCCACCGCGCCGTCAGCTCCCGGCCGTGCGCCGCGGGCCAGAAGGCGGCGCCGGCGATCACCCGGGCGGCCGGGAACAGGCCGATCTCGACCGCCGTGACGACGCCGAAGCCGCCCCCGCCGCCGCGCAGCGCCCAGAACAGCTCCGGGTCCGCGGCGGCGTCCGCCCGGCAGGTGAGGCCGTCCGCCGTGACGAGTTCGACGGCCCGCAGGGCGTTGGCGGCCAGTCCCGTGTGCCGGCCGTACACGCTGACGCCGCCGCGCAGCAGGTAGCCGACCACCCCGACCGTCGGCGACGTGCCGTGCGCGGCGGCCAGTCCGTGTGCGGCGGCCGCCTCGACGACCGCCGCCCAGCGGGTCCCCGCCGGAACCCGGGCGACGCGTGCCGCCGCGTCGACCTCGACCGGTCCCGACGGCTCGGTGCGCACCAGCAGCGAGCCGTGCATGGGACGGGCCGAGGAGGAGGCGTGGCCGCTGGTGTGCGGCCTGACCCACAGCCGGTCCGCGCGTGCGCGGCGGACGGCGGCCCGGACCTCGTCGGCGGTGCGGACGGTGACCGCCGCGGCCGGCCGCACCGGCGCCGCGAGGTTGAACACCGCGGTCGCCGCGGCGTATTCCGCCTCGGGGGGCCGCGCGATCCGCACCGCCCGCGCCTCGGTCCCGGTCATACGGTGTGCTCCTTCGCCAGGGCGCTACGCGACGCCGAACCGGACACGGGCCAGCTCGCGGGTGGTGACCGATCGCAGCAGGACGCCGACCCCGGCATGGCTGTGCAGGGTGGACAGATCGCGCCAGACCCGTTCGATCCGCTCGCCGCCGCGGACCGCGCTGGAGCCGGCCGTGGGGAAGAGCTGCCCCTCCACGGCGCTCCAGCACAGCCGAAGGACCTCGCGGCAGACCGTGGCCAGGCGCAGGTCGTGCTCCCGGGTGAAGGCGCCCGGCCCGTCGGCGCACAGGCGGCTCCACTGCTGGACGGCGTGGTGCAGGGCGGCCTCCGCCGTCGCGACGAGACCGGCCGCCTCGCCGTACCAGAACTGGTAGTCCGGGTCCTCGGCGCGGGTGACGACCGGGGGCAGCAGGGTGGTGCGGGCGCGCATCAGCTCCTCGTAGGCGTCGAGGGCCCCTTGCGCCATCCCGACGGCGAGCGAGGCGACCTCCAGCAGCATGAAGCTGAGGGGGCCGCCGCCGTACTCCGGATTGCCGTGCAGCCGGCTGCCGGGGGTGCCCTGCGCGGTGTCGACCTCGCTCATATGCGTGCCCGGGAGCGCGAAGTGCTCCGGGATCCGGCCGTTCTCGATCACGATGCTGTGCGATCCGCTGCCTTTGAGGCCCAGTTGGCCGCCCCAGTCGTCCAGTCGGCGGAACTCGGCGCGCGGGGCGACGAAGAGCATCGGCGCCGGCGCCTCGCCCTCCGCGCCGGGCACGAGGACGTGGCCGAGGAAGTGCGTCGCGTAGGGGGCGCCCGAGCAGTATCTCCAGGTGCCGTTGAGCACCCAGCTCCCGTCCGGGGCCCGCGAGGCCGAGCCGCTCGGCACGATGGTCGCCGGGCAGATGAAGTCGCCCGCGGCGAAGAGTTCGGCCTGCGCGCGTTCGCCGAACAGACCGGCGGCGGGCAGCGCGTGCGTGGCGCCGAGGCAGAACATCCACGCGGTCGAGGGGCAGCCCCGGGCGAGGATCTGCGAGACCCGGAGGAAGGTCTCGACGCCGAACTCGTGGCCGCCGTAGCGCCGGGGCCCCAGGATCCGGTAGAAGCCCGCCTCGGCGAACGCCGCGTGCGTGTCCGGGGCGTAGTACGTGCGCTGCTCGGTCTCGGCCTGGCGGTCCACGAGCGTCGGCGCGAGGGCCTCCGCCCTGGCGATGACCTCTGCGGGTGTCAGGTCCGGTTCGGCCGCGGTCGGCGGTCCACTGGCGCGAGTCGTGGCGGACGTCATTCCTGCGCAGCTCCTTACCCGTTCTGCCGTGCACGCGAATGGGCTGTCCGTCGATGCTGACGGGCGGGGGCCGACGGCGGATCTCCCAGATTGCCCGCATGCGGGAAGAAGCCCTCGGAAATGCGCGGGACTAGGGTTCCCCGACGAGTTCGGCCGCTTCGACGGAAGGACACCGTCCCCATGGGCGCTGAGGACAGAAAACCGGTCGGCACGTCCGCCGACAGGATTCCCCTTTCCTGCAATCAGGAATTCCTCTACGGATATGACAGGGGTGATGACGAGGGGCCGTTCGGCCCGCGGTTTCACATCGTCCACGGCTGGTGGCTGCGCGGGAAAGCGCACCCGGACACCCTGCGAAAGGCGCTGGACGACGTCGTGGCGCGACACGAGGCGCTGCGCACGGTCGTCGTCCGGGGCGCCTCCGGTGAATGGCACCAGGAGGTCCGGCCGCCGATGCGGGCGCGGCTGGAGGTGCGGGAGGCGTCCGCCGCCGACGACGGCGCCCGCGAGCGGGCCGCGCAGGCGCTGCTGACGGAGGTGGAGTCCGGCACGATCAGCGCGCACCGGCTGCCCCTGATCAAGGCCACGCTGGTCCGCTTCGACGAGGAGCACGCGGTGCTGGCCCTGATCGTCCACCACAGCGCGGCCGACGGCTGGTCGGTTCGGAGAATCGTCCGCGACCTGGCCCTGTGCTACGCCGCGCGGCGCGGCCACGCCGTGCCCGAGCCGCCGCCGGCCCCGCCCTACCGCGACTTCGTCGCGTGGCAGCGCGCGTTCACGGCCGGCGACGACGCCGCGCGCGCCCGCGCGTTCTGGCGGGAGCGGCTGGCGGGCGCGCGGATCGTCTCCGTTCCCACCGACCGGCCGAAGTCGGCGGGGCTGCCGGAGTCCACGGCGGTCTACCGGTTCACCCTCGACGCCCCCGTGGTGTCGCGAGCGGCGGAGCTGGCCAGGTCGATGCGCTGCACGCCGTTCATGGTGCTGATGGGGGCGTTCGCGCTCATGATCCAGCGGACCACCGGGAGCACCGACACAGTGGTGCCGACCTTCTCCCCCGGGCGCCTCCAGGACGAGTTCCGGCACACGGTCGGGCCGTTCCTCAACCTGCTGCCGCTGCGCACCGAACTGGCCGGATGCCGCAGCTTCCGGGACGTGGTGAGCCGCGTCCGGGCCACCTGCCTGGCGGCCTACTCGCACGACATCCCGTTCGTCCACATCCTGGCGCAGGAACCGGAGTTGATGCGGCCGGTGACGGAGGACGACCGCGCCGCCTGCGTGTTCCAGGTGTTCCCGTTCCCCTTCGTGCTGGACGGGGAGGAGATCGGCGACCTCGTGTTCACCGAGATACGGCGCCGGCTGGACTCCCAGCCGGTGGGCTCGGACGTGCCGAACGGCGCCCTGTGGACCCTCAACCTCGACCCGGCGGGCGACGTGGTCGCAGGCGTCCAGTACAACAGCAACCTGTACGACATGAGTTCGGTGGCCGGGATGGTGGAGGAGTACCGCGCGGTGCTCGGCGAGGCCGTCGCCGCACCGGACGCGCCGGTGGGGCTGGACGAGCCGCGCACGTCGTAGCACCGGGCGTAACGGCCCGCGCACGGCGCGGGTCCGGGCGCGAGGGCCCGCGCACGTGGCGGGACCGGTCGCGACGGCCCGCGCGAGTGGCGGGCGCGGAGGCCGCGGGAACGCGTCGCGTCCCCGCGGCCTCCGGCTGGCTCAGCCGACGGCGATCGGTCCCCGGGGACGCAGGCCCCGGACGGCGGCGTTGTAGTCGTCCAGCAGCCGCTGGGCCTCGGCGTTGGCCCGGGAGAGCCGCTCGCGCACGTCCACGTCGGTGACCAGGACGTCGTGCATCGCCTGGGTCAGGGTCCGTTGGATCGCGGCGAACTCCCCGAGGACCGCGCCCTGCGCGGCCGGGGTGCCGTCGTTGGCGGCGAGCTGGTCCAGGGCCGTGCGGAAGTGCGGGTTGGCGTCGAACCACCCCTCCCGCGCCAACAGGTCGAACGCGCCCTCGGTGACCGCGATGAAGCCGGTGTCCCGATGGCGGTCGGCGGCGGCCCGGGGGGCGTTGAGGTACTGCATGAAGGCAAGCGCCCCGTCCAGGGTCTCCTGGTCGAGGCCGTCGGCCAGCCACAGCGCGTCCCCGCCGATCACGTTGCCGGCGTAGGGCGCCTGTCCGTTGTGGGGCATCCGGCAGGCCCGCACCGTGAAGCCGCCTTCGCGCCCGGCGCCGATCATCCGTTCCGCCTCGACCGAGGTGGTGATGGTGAAGGCGACCTTCTGGTCCGCGAACGCCTGGAAGTTGGCGTCCCAGTCGCTCGGTTCGGTGGTGGGCCGGCCGCGGTAGAGATACAGGCCATCCCGGTGCATCCGCCGCCACCACTGGAAGTACGCCAGCATCGCGTCCGAGTCGAGGAAGGTCGTCTCGGCCCTGCCGGAGCGCCCGTTGTCGTGGTCCGCGAGCAGCGCGCCCTGCTGGGCCGCCGACTGCTGGAACAGCCAGCCGTGGTTGGGCCAGCAGATCCCGTGGGTCGGGCCGTCCTCCAGGGCGACGGCGGCCCGGCAGGCGGCCTCCAACTCGGCCCAGGTGCCCGGTGTCTCCTCGACACCGGCCCGCTCCAGCAGTTCGAGGTTGGCGTAGAGGAGGGTGGTGGAGGTGAGCGGCGGCATGGCCGCGACCTCGCCGTCGAAGGTGTAGTACCGGCTGGCCGCCGGTGTGACGTCCCCGAGCACCACCGGCTCGCCGAGGATCTCGGTCCGTCCCGCGACCGCCCGTTCCACCGAGGTGAACAGCGGCTTCCCGTCCGGCCCCTGGGCGTCGCGGGCGTCCTGGGCGGAGGTGTAGAAGTACTGCGCGAGGGTCGGCGCGGCGCCCCGGAGGGCCGCGTCGTGCACGGCCTGCGGAAGCCCCAGCCAGTCCACGCCGGTGACCTCGATCCGGTACTCCGGATGCGCGGACGTGAACTTGTCGGCCAACTCCCGTGTCCGGTCGAGGAAGTACGGCATGAACGGATAGAGCGGCACCCAGATGCCGATATCGATGCGGTTCCTCATTCAGGTGTCTCCTCAGCGGTCTGTTCCGGACGGCCCTGCCGCACATGATGTGCGGGCACATGTGTGCAAGCACCTCTGGAATTGCCGGACTTCAGCGGCTCAGCGGAAGGACGCGCATGCTGAAAGAACCTCGACCGCCGTTCGGGCGCCACGCTCTGGTGTGTTCCTGGAAACGGCGGCGACGGGAGACGACAGATGGAGGACGGCCGGAACACCGGCCAGGAGGCCGGTCGCACCACCCGTCCTCTGACCGGAGAGGAATATCTGGAAAGCCTCCGGGACGACCGCGAGATCTACCTCTACGGAGAACGCGTCAAGGACGTCACCCGGCATCCCGCGTTCCACAACCCGGCCCGGATGGTCGCCCGGCTCTACGACGCGCTGCACGACCCCCGGCACAGGCCGGTGCTGACGGCGCCGACGGACACCGGGAGCGGCGGCTACACGCACCGGTTCTTCACCACGCCGCGCGGCCCCGAGGACCTGGTCGGCGCCCAGCGGGCCATCGCCGCCTGGGCGCGCCTGACCTACGGATGGATGGGCCGCAGTCCCGACTACAAGGCGTCGTTCCTCGGCACGCTCGGCGCGAACGCCGATTTCTACGAGCCGTTCGCGGACAACGCCCGGCGCTGGTACGCCGAGTCGCAGGAGAAGGTCCTGTACTGGAACCACGCGATCGTGCACCCGCCGGTCGACCGCGGTCTGCCGCCGGACCAGGTGGCCGACGTCTTCGTGCACGCGGAGAAGGAGACGGACGCCGGCCTGGTGGTCTCCGGCGCGAAGGTCGTGGCGACCGGGTCGGCGCTGACGCACTACAACTTCATCGCCCACTACGGGCTGCCGATCAAGGACCGCAGGTTCGCGCTGGTCGCCACCATCCCGATGCACGCCCCCGGGGTCAAGTTGATCTGCCGTCCGTCCTACACGGCGACGGCCGCGGCGATGGGCAGCCCGTTCGACTACCCGCTCTCCTCCCGGCTGGACGAGAACGACACGATCCTGGTGCTCGACAAGGTGCTCGTGCCCTGGGAGAACGTCTTCGTCTACGGACAGCCCGAGAAGATACGCATGTTCACCGGCCAGTCGGGCTTCGTCGAGCGGTTCACCTTCCACGGCTGCACCCGGCTCGCCGTAAAGCTGGAGTTCATCGCCGGGCTGCTGGCCAAGGCCCTGGAGATCACCGGGACGAGCGACTTCCGCGGTGTGCAGAGCCGGCTGGGCGAGGTGCTGGCCTGGCGCAACCTCTTCTGGGGCCTGTCCGACGCCGCCGCCCGCAACCCGGTCGCCTGGCGGAACGGCGCCGTGCTGCCCAACCCGCGCTACGGCCTCGCCTACCGCTGGTTCATGCAGATCGGATACCCGCGGATCCGGGAGATCGTGCTCCAGGACGTGGCCAGCGGGCTGATCTACGTCAACTCCGGCGCCCAGGACTTCGGCAATCCGGCGATCCGGCCGTACCTGGACAAGTACGTCCGGGGGTCGGGCGGCGTCGACGCGGTCGAGCGGGTCAAGCTGATGAAACTGCTGTGGGACGCCGTGGGCAGCGAGTTCGGCGGGCGGCACGAGCTGTACGAGCGCAACTACGCCGGAAACCACGAGAACACGCGGGTCGAGCTGCTCTTCTCGCAGCTCGCCGACGGAGAGATGGACTCCTGCAAGGCGATGGTCGACGAGTGCCTGGCGGAGTACGACCTCGGCGGCTGGACGGTTCCGGACCTCTCGTCCTTCACCGGCCTGCGGCAGTCCGTGCACCGGCTCTTCGAGAGCTGACCCGACACATCGGAGAAGACCATGGCTTCCCTCTCCCTGCACGGGAGTTTCGCCGAACAGGCGCTCAGGACACCGGACGTGATCGCGGTCTCCTGCGGCGAGGACCGTCTGACCTACCGGGAGCTGGACGCCCGCGCGAACCGGCTCGCCCACAGACTGGCGGAGCTGGGGGTGCGCGCCGAGACGCCCGTCGCGGTGCTGATGGAGCGGTCCGTGGACCTGGTGGCGGCCCTCCTGGCGGTGCTCAAGGCCGGTGGATGCTACCTCCCGCTGCACAGCGCCTACCCGGCGGCGCGCATGCGGCAGATCGTCGGGCACTGCGCCGTGCCGGTCCTGCTGACGGACCCGGCGACCCGGGAACGCGAGCTGCCCGAGGTGGCGGCCGTCGTCACCGTCCAGGGCGAGAAGGGACTCGCCGGGTACCCGGACAGCGACCCCGGCGTGCCCGTCGACCCGGAGCACCTGGCCTATGTGATCCACACCTCGGGCTCGACGGGCGTTCCCAAGGGGGTCGCCGTCGCGCACCGGGACGCGGTGGGCCTGGCCCGCGACGCGATCTGGGAGGGCGGCCGGCACGAGCGGGTGCTGATGCTGGCGCCGTACGCCTTCAACGTCTCCACCTACGAGTTGTGGGTCCCCCTCACCCACGGCGGGCGGCTCGTGGCGCCCCCGGCGGGCGACCTGGACGTGGCCCGCATCCACCGGCTGATCGTCGAGGAGCGGATCACCGGCGTCCATCTGACCGCCGGCCTGTTCCGGGTGCTGGCCGAGGAGGCCCCCCAGTGCCTCGCCGGTGTGCGTGAAGTGCTCACCGGCGGCGACGTCATCGCGCCCACAGCCGTCCAGCGGGTGCTGGCGCGGAACCCGGGCCTGGTGGTGCGCGCCATGTACGGCGCGACCGAGGCGACGCTGTTCAGCACCCACTCGCCGATGACCGCCCCGTTCACGCCCGAGGGGCCGGTGCCGGTGGGGCGGGCGATGGACGGCGTACGCCTGCACATCCTGGACGCCGAGCTGCGGGCCGTGCCGGCCGGCGAGGTCGGCGCACTGCACATCGCGGGGCGCGGTGTGGCCCGCGGATACCTCAACAGGCCCGAGCTGACGTCCGAGCGCTTCGTGGCGAATCCCTTCGGCGGCCCCGGCGAGCGGATGTACCGGACCGGGGACCTCGTACGCCGCGACCGGCGGGGCCGGATCGAGTACGTCGGCCGGGCCGACGAGCAGCTCAAGGTGAGGGGTTTCCGGGTCGAGCCGGCCGAGGTGGAGGCGGCGCTGGCGCTCTTCCCGGGCGTCAGCCACGCCGCGGTGGCCGCGAAGGAGTCGGAGACCGGGGACCGGCGCCTCGTGGGGTACTACGTGCCCCAGGGGGAGGACGTCGAGGCGGCCGCCGTGCGCGCGCACCTGGCGGAGCTGCTGCCGGACTACATGGTGCCCGCCGCCCTGATGGCCGTGCCGTACCTTCCGCTGACCCCCAACGGCAAGCTGGACCGGCGGGCGCTGCCCGACCCCGGCCCCGACCGCTCCCCCGCCGGGCGGGCGCCGGCCAGCGACCGCCAGCGGGAGCTGTGCGCGCTCTTCGCGGAGGCACTGGCGGCCCCCGAGGTCGGGACCGACGACAGCTTCTTCGACCTGGGCGGGGAGTCCCTGGCGGCGATGCGCCTGGTCAGCCGCATCCGGTCGCGGTTCGGAACGGACCTGACGATCACTCAGTTCTTCGACACGCCCACGGTGCTCGGGCTGGACGGCCTCCTGGGGGCCGCCGGAACGGCGCCTGACGAGAGTCGCACGGAAGGAGAACACCGATGACCGACCCCTTCGACAGCGAGCACGCGGTGCTCTCGGTCCTGGTCAACGACGAGGGCCAGTACTCGCTCTGGCCGGCCGCCACGTCGGCGCCGCCGGGGTGGACCGCCGTCCTCCCCTCGGCCGACCGCGCCACGGCGCTGGCCTATGTCAAGGAGCACTGGACGGACTTGAGGCCCCGCAGCCTCGTGCGGCGGACACGGGACGCCGAGGAGGCGGGGAGGAGCGGACGCGCGGAAGCGGGGACGAGCGGACGCGGAGAGGCAGGAACGAGCGGACGCGCGGAAGCGGCCGCCGGGAGCGCGGAGACCTTCGCGGACATGGCCGTCGACCACGTCGCCTTCTACGTCGCGGACCTGGCGAAGGCCACCGAGTGGCTGACCGGGGGGTACGGCCTGACGGTGTACGCCAGGTCCGACGGCGGGACGGGGGGCTCGGCCGGGGCGCGCTCGGCAGCGCTGGGCAGCCGTGACATCCGGCTGCTGCTGAGTCAGCCGCTGGCGGCCGCCCATCCCGGGGCGGAGTACGTCGAGCGGCACGGCGACGGGGTGGCCGACATCGCGTTGCGCGTCCCGGACGCGGGCGCCGCCTTCGCCGAGGCGGTCCGCCGCGGCGCCCGTCCGGTGGCGGAGCCCGCCGACCACGGCGGACTGGTCACCGCGACCATCGGGGGCGTCGGCGACATCACCCACACGTTCGTGCACCGTCCGGCCGGCGCCGACGACCACGCGCTCGCCCGCCTGGTGCCCGCCGAGACCGCCGAGACCGCAGAGACCGCCGCGACCGGACCGGACTGCGGCCTCGGGGCGATCGACCACTTCGCCGTCTGCGTCGAGCCGGGCGCGATGGACGCGACCGTCGACTTCTACCGGACGGCCCTGGACTTCGAGCTGATCTTCACCGAGCGGATCGAGGTCGACGCCCAGACCATGATCACGAAGGTCGTGCAGAGCCGGTCCGGCGCGGTCACCTTCACCCTGATCGCACCGGACCCGAACAAGGCCACCGGTCATCTCGACGAGTTCCTCAAGAGCCACGACGGGCCCGGTGTGCAGCACATCGCCTTCACCGCGGACGACGCCGTGCGCTCGGTCGACGCGCTCGCCTCCCGCGGAGTGGACTTCCTGCCCACCCCGGCCGCCTACTACCGCATCCTGCCCGAGCGCCTGACGCCGCTGAGGCACTCCACAGCAGAGCTGGAACGCCTGAACATCCTGATCGACGAGGACCACGACGGCCAGCTCTTCCAGATCTTCACCCGGTCCGTGCACCCCAAGGGCACGCTCTTCCTGGAGATCATCGAACGGATGGGGGCCCGCTCGTTCGGCAGCGGCAACATCAAGGCGCTCTACCAGGCCGTCGAGTACGAGCAGGGCAGGGGGACCGGCAGTGGGCGGTGAGACGCCGAGGGACCAGGAGTTCCGGGCCGCCGTCGAAGGGCTGCGGGTCCCGGGCATGGGGACCGAGGCAGTGGCGCCGCTGCTGTCCGGGCTGATCCACCTCGTCCGGCCCCGGCGGGTGCTGGAGATCGGCATGGGCCACACCACGCCGTACCTGGCGCGCGCGCTCGCCGAGACCGAGGGACTGGCCGAGGCCGAGGCCGTGGGACTCGCCCGCAAGACGCGGCCGTATCTCGCGGACGGCAGGGAACTGGACGAGGAGTGGCTGGAGAGCGAGCCCGCCCTGCTGGTCCCGTCCTCGTACCGCGAGCCCTTCCGGCCCCGGCTGGTCGCCGTCGACGACCTCTCCGACGCCGCCTCCTCCGCCCCGCAGGTGAACCGGGTGCTGGCCGAACTCGGCCTGGACCGCTGGGTCACCGTGGTCAACGCGGACATGCGCAGTGCCGTCGACCGCCTGCCCGGCGACTTCCGGCCCGTGGACTTCGCCTGGGTGGACGCCTGGGACTGCCTCTGGTTCTTCGAGCACTGCTGGGACCTGATCGATCCCGACGGCGGCATCGTCGTCATGCACTACCTGATGACCTACCCGGAAGGGGAGGCGATCCTCGAGTACATCGCCGAGAGCCAGCGGCTGCGCCCGGGTGAGTTCGAGGTGCTGAGCCTGCTGGAGAGCCACAAACTGCGGCAGAACAGCATGACCGTGCTGCGCCGCACCAGCGGCGTCACGGCGAGGCGGTACTCGGACGCCGGTCAACGGCCTCGCCTCGGCGGGCGGGTGCGCGCGGACGCCGCGGCACTGGCCCGCCCGCCGGCCGGGCGCCGCGAACCCTGACCCGCGGCCCGGCCCCCCGCCTCGGCCCGCCAGGGGCGCCGGGCGAGAAGCTTCGCAATCCGCGAGATGTGAGCCGCGGCGCCCCCATGCGACCGTCTGCTGCGGCGCCGGACACAGAGAGGCACGGACAAGCATGACGAACGCGGCCGTCGAACCGACGTCCCTGCTGGCGATCGAGCCGGGGGACGCCCGCTACGAGAACCTGGTGCAGAGCTACAACCACCGCTTCACCGGCCGTCCCGAGCGGGTGTGCCTGCCCACCGGAACCGACGAGGTGGTGGCGGCGGTCGGGCGCGCGGTGGCGGCGGGCGAGCGGATCGCCGTCCGAAGCGGCGGGCACTGCTTCGAGGACTTCACCGCCTCACCGGAGATCGCCGTGCTGCTGGACCTGTCCCAGCTCGACGGCATCCGGTACGACCGGCGCCGCCGCGCCATCGAGGTCGGGGCGGGCGCCACGCTCGGGCAGGTCTACGCCACCCTGTTCAAGCGGTGGGGCGTGACCGTTCCCGGCGGCACGTGCTTCGAGGTCGGCGTCGGCGGGCACATCCTGGGCGGCGGCTACGGCCACCTCTCCCGCCGCGACGGCCTCGTCGTCGACCATCTGCACGCCGTCGAAGTGGTCGTGGTCGACGAGTACGGCGAGGCCCGCGCCGTGGTGGCCACCGCCCACCCCGACGATCCGCACCGCGAGCTGTGGTGGGCGCACACCGGGGGCGGCGGCGGCAACTTCGGCGTGGTGACCCGGTACTGGCTGCGGTCGCCGGGCGCCGACTCCGACGACCCCGGCGCGCTGCTGCCCCGGGCGCCGGCCCGGGTGTTCAAGCGGGTCGTCATGTGGCCCTGGGACGGCATGACCGAGAGCGCCTTCGACACCCTGCTGCGCAACTACTGCTCCTGGTACGAGCGCAACGACGACGCCGGGGCGCCGTCGGCGGGACTGTGGAGCAACCTGATCGCCACCCACCGCTCGTCCGGCGTGTTCGGGATGACGGCGGTGATCGACCATGACGGGCCGGACGCCGAGCGCGTCTTCGCCGAGCACTTCGCCCAGGTCGCCAAGGACGTCGGGGTCGACCCCGTGACGCACACGGCGGAGGTCGTCCCCTGGTTCAGCTCGTGGCTGCCCTCGTACAGCTTCCCCAGCGATCCCAAGGGCCGGTACAAGGACAAGTCGGGCAACTTCCGCAAGGGTCTCACCGCGTACCAACGGCAGGTCGTCTATCGCTACTTGACCGATCCCGCGCAGAGCAACCCGACGAGCTGCGTCGTCGTCGCCGGGTACGGCGGCAAGGTCAACACCGTCCTTCCGGAGGCGACGGCCACGGCCCAGCGGGACTCGATCCTCAAGGTCGTCTACAGCGCCGGCGTCTGGCTCTCCGAGGAGGAGGACGAGGCCGCCCTCGCGTGGATGCGCCGTTTCTACCGCGACGTGTACGCGCGCAGCGGAGGGGTCCCCGTCCCGGACGAGGTCAACGACGGGGCGTACATCGGCTACCCCGACGTCGACCTGGCCGATCCGGCCTGGAACACCTCCGGCGTGCCCTGGCAGCGGATCTACTACGGCGACAACTACTCCCGGCTCCAGCACGTCAAGCGGCGGTACGACCCCCGCGACGTCTTCCGCCACCGGCTGTCCATCGAACTCCCCGACGACTGAATCCCCTACTGGAGGTCCACGTGCTGGAGAACAAGGTCGTCGTCGTGTCAGGGGTCGGACCGGGCCTGGGGCGCGCCATCGCCCTGGGCGCGGCGCGGTCCGGGGCCGACGTCGTGCTCGCCGCCCGGACCGAGTCCCGTCTGACCGAGATCGCCGCCGAGGTGGAGCGGACCGGGCGGCGGGCTCTCGCCGTGCCGACCGACATCACCGACGACGCGTCGGCCGCCGCCCTGGTGAAGGCCGTCTCGGACGCCTTCGGCCGGGTCGACGCCCTCGTCAACAACGCTTTCGCCGTGCCCCCGTTGGTCGGTCTCACCGAGGTCGACCTGGCGGACGTGCGCAGCGGATTCGAGACCAACGTGTACGCCGCGCTGCGGCTCACCCGGCTCTTCGCGCCGGAGCTGGCGGAGAACCGCGGATCGGTCGTGATGATCAACTCCGCCGTGCTGCGCCACTCCAAGCAGCCCTTCGGCGCGTACAAGATGAGCAAGGCCGCTCTGCTGTCGCTCGCCCAGAGCCTGGCCACCGAACTCGGCGCCCGGGGCGTCCGGGTGAACTCCGTGGCGCCGGGCTACATCTGGGCGGACGCCCTGCGCGAGGGCTTCGGCCAGATGGCGAAGCAGCGGGGCGGCACCGCGCAGGACCTCTACGACGAGGTGGCGGCGACCCTGGACCTGGGCCGGCTGCCCGAGCCGAACGAGGTCGCGGACGCGGTGCTCTTCCTCGTCTCCGACATGTCCCGCGCCGTCACCGGCCACTGCCTGGACGTCAACGCCGGTGAGTTCCACCACTGACGGTGCTGTCCGTGAACCGCGCACTGCCCCCCGTCCACAAGGAAGTCGAGGTAGCACAGTGACACAGCACGCGGAGGGGACCGGCGCCCCGGCGGCCGGAGCGGGACCCCGGGAACCGAGGACCCGGCCGGCGAGCGGCGGGGGCCCGCTCTGGTGGCAGAGTCCATGGCTGGCGGGCCTCGGCGTCGTGGTGGTGTTCAATCTCCTGTACGCGTTGCCCCGTTATCTGTCCGGCGACCCGAAGCGGTCCCGGATTCCGCTCGATCCGGGCTTCCCCGCGCACTTCACCGTCCTGGTCGCGCACGTCCTCTTCGGCAACCTCGCGCTGGTGACGGTCTTCCTCCAACTGCTGCCCTGGATACGCCGCCACCACCCGCGGGTGCACCGGGTCAGCGGCCGGGTCTACGTCTTCGCCGCGGTCCTTCCGTCGACGGCGCTGGCCTTCGTCCTGCTGCCCTACGACACCGCCCCGTTCGGTGAGTTCGGCCTGGCGCTCACCGGTGTGCTGTGGATCGCCACCACTCTGATCGGACTCCGGGCCGCACGCGCGCGGCGTTATGTCGACCACCGCCGCTGGATGGTCTACAGCTTCGCGATCTCCCTCGGCACCACCTGGGGCCGGGTGCTGTCCGAACTGCTTCAGACCTATCCGGGAGTCCACGTCGGCCTCGGGTTCATCCTGGAGCTGTCGAACTGGGGCAGTTGGGTGATCAACCTGGTGATCGCCCACTGGTGGCTGGAGCGCACCGCGCCCAGGGCGGCCCAGTTGGTGCGGTGACCGGGTAGCGGCACGGGCCGCGCGCTCATTCCGGCACGGCCTGCCCGCTCACGCTGGCACAGTCTGCCCGCTCGCCCCCGCACGGGCCGGGGTGCACGGCCTCGCGAGAGCCCTGGAGCCGCGGCGCGTACGAGGAGACCCCGGCCGACGGTGCGGCGGCTTCAGCCGCCGTCGTCGAGCCGGGGTCTCCTCGCACCGTGCGCCCGCCGCCGCACGGACGCGCACACGCGGCGGCGGGACAGAAGAAGGACCTCGTCCAGGGGCGTCAGCGCGCGCGGGCGCGCACGCGCGGCGGCGGGCGGGCGGGCGACGGGCGGCCGGGCAGACCGCGCCGTCCTCGCGAGCGGCGGGAGGACGGCCGGCGCGGGCGAGCGGAGCGCCGCCCGGCAGCGCGCCGGGCCCCGCGCCGGCCGGCGGCGCGGGGCCCGGGTCCCGGCTCAGGCGGGCACACATCTGCGGTGCGCCGGGGACACCGCGCCGAACGGCATGGAGCAGCGCGGCGCCGCCATGAGGACCGGCAGGTCGAGGCGGCTGCGCGGAGCGAGCGTCAGGTGGGCGACGGCCTCGCCCGTTCCCGGCCCGTGCGTCGTGAACTGCCGGCCGCAGACGCGCCACGCCCCCGCGTCGGCGAGCGCGTGACTCTTCTCCTCCGCGGCCGGCAGCGAGAACGCCGCGAGATGGCCGGAGACGGCGTCGGCGGTGACCAGCTCGTACGGGCCGGGGCCGGGGATGAGCGTGCCGGCCAGCGGACTGCCCTCGGGGATGGGACCGGGGAACAGCCCGACGAACACGCCGCGCGGCTCCTCGTGCGGGGAGAGCGACACCGTGCCGCGGATCCGCAGGCCGCGGGACGCGTATCCCCAGGGCTCGGCGTCGGGGAGGTGAGGCGCGAACCCGCGGAACCGCCGGTAGTTCGTCGGGGACAGCCCGACGCTGCGGCTGAACCGGGTGCTGAACGTGCCGACGCTGTTGTATCCGACGGCCGTGCCGATGTCGACGACGTTCCAGTCGGTGGTCAGCAGCAGCTCCTTGGCTTTTTCCAGACGTAAGGCCGAGAGGAATCTGCCGGGAGGTACGCCGGTCGCACGCAGGAAAGTGCGGGAGAAATGGTACTTGCTAAACATCGCCGCGTCGGCCAGGTCATCCAGAGTGAGCCGCTCGCCCAAATTCCTCTGCATGAGGTCGATGGCGCGTAATATCGCCTGCTCGGTCCGAGCTTGCAACGGATCCTCGATTCACAGTGGTGGCTGACGTGTTCTCTCCTGCACTGCGACTCCGGCCTGCCGTGCCCATGCAGGCGTGCCCCCACTAGACGATGCCAGCTCCATATGTAGCCAGCATCTTCCGCCTTGCGGAGCCGATAAGTCCGACAGCCTTGGCTTTTTCCGGCGCCCCGAGAAAGCGGGTTTCAGCCACGTCAAGTCCCAAGTCGAGTCCTCTGAAAAGACACAAGGCACCCCGGCCTATGTGGGAAGATGGCGACCGCTCCCCGCTAAGAGGCGGTGGCTGCAGGGTGCGGATGGGGATTTCTACGTGCTTCTTGAGGGAAAGACCATGGTTGTCTACGGCGCCGCGGCCGCGCACAGCGCCGCGGTGGTCCGGGCGTTTTCCGGCCAGCGCGCGCTGGTGTTCCTCGCGGACTCCTCCCAGGACCGGGCGGAGACGGAGGCGCGTCGTGTGAACGACGCCGGCGGGGTGGCTCAGTCCGCTCTCGTGGACCTGCTCGACCAGAATGAACTGGAAGAGTACACGGCTGAGTTGGCGGAGTGGACCGGTGGCATCGACGTCGCCGTCGTGGCCGTCGCGGACGAGGAGGCCGACGCCCAGTTGGCGATAGCCGGGATGGTCGCCGAGCGGATGGCCGCCCAGGGCTCCGGAATCGTGGTGATCATGTCGGCGGACCGCACGTCCGAGCGGGATTTCTGGCGACTCACCGAAAGGGCGGCCGTCGACGGCGTCGCCGTCCTTCCGGTCTTCTCCGCCCCGGCGCTCCCGGAGGCCCCGCTGTGCGTCGAGGGATCGCGCTCGTGACATCCGGACTCATGACGTCCGGACCCGTGACATCCGGACCCGTGACGTCCGGAGCGGGCGCGGGACGAGGGCGGGACAGCGGTCCCGCCCTCCGGCCGAGGCCGGCCGGAGGGCGGGACCGGTCCGGCGGCCGACCGCTCACTGACGGGCGGCGGCGGTGAACTGACCGGGCTTGCGGCCCGGTCCGGCCGAACCCCTGTACGCCTGCGCGACGTCGAGCCAGTGATCGGCGTCGGCGCCCGAGGCCGTGAGCGCCAGATCGTCCCGGTGGCGGCGACGCGTCGCCAGCAGACAGAGGTCCACGGCCGGTCCCGTGACCGACTGTTCGGCCTCCGGGTCGCCCAGTCGCCACGACGCGCCCGACGGCGCGGTCAGTTCGAACCGGAAGCCGCGGGCCGGTACCGGGAGACCCCGCGACTGGTAGCCGAACTCCCAGGTCAGCACGGTGAATTCGGCGACGTGCAGCACACGGTCGGTGAACCGGCGTGACGTGCCGAGGGCGTCCGCGATGTCCTGTCCGTGGCCGAAGAGTTCCATCATGCCGGCCGCCGCGAGCACCTTCGCCGGAATGGGCCGGACCAACCAGGGCACGATCTGCCCCGGGGGGACGGCGAGCAACGCCCGCTCGGTGGCCGCCCGCTGGGTGCGCCAGGCGTCCAGCAGTGCGGCGGCGTCCCGGTTCAGGTAGGGCCGCAGCCCCTGGTTCACCGCCTCGTCGAAGGAGGCGGGGAGAGAGCCCAGGAACGCCCTGAAGGCGTCCGGATCGGCGGCCGCCTTCTCGGCCATGCCGAAGACCATGGTCAGATGGCCGATCTGGTGGCCGATCGTCCAGCCTTCGGCGGGCGTCGGCGTCTTCCACCCGTCGTCGTCGAGTCCGGCCACCAGATCCTCGACTGCGTTTCCCTCTTCGGTCAGATCAGCGACGACGTCGCGTTGCGCTGGCATGCGTACGCCCTTCGGTCGGATGACGGTTCGACCCAGTCTGTGCCGGGGGCCGCGGATCGCGCTTCTCGCGGCGTGCCGTCGGCCCGGTCCCCGCAATCTGCGAGTGGCCGCGTGCGAACACGGCGGACCACGATGGGTCGGCCGCCGAGTCACCGGGAGGAAACGTGGCGACGCCACTGGGATCGCTCCGCCGACTGCTGCTCGCACCGCAGTTGCACGAGGTGTCCTTCGCCCGGCGTGGATTCCCGCCGGCGCCCGACGACGGGACCGCCGCCCGCCTGGAGGCGATCCCGCAGGCGGTGGTCTGCGGGTTCGAGTGGGGCATGGAGAGCCGCAGTCTGTGGGAGATCGAACGCCGGCTGGACCTCGTCGACGTCAAGCACCGCGGCTTCGCCTACGAGGGCGCGACGATGGCGTTCACCGTCCTGGACGCCATGGGCCGGGGCCGGCGCACCCACGACCTGCTCCGCGGACCGGGGCGTCCCCATCTGCTGCTCGCCTACATCGGCGTCGGTTTCGCCATGGCCCGGCTGCCGCGCGTGCTGTGGAAGAAGGTGCTGCCCGACCTCGACGGCTCTCCCTACCACCCGGTGATGAGCTGGCTGGCCGTGGACGGCTACGGCTTCGACCTCGCCTACTTCCACACCCGCCGCTGGGTGGAGGAACAGCGCGTTCCCGAGCCGTACCCGTGGCTGGACGCGCCCGCGTACTTCCCGCGGGCGGTCGACCAGGGCATCGGCCGGGCCCTGTGGTTCATCCACGGCGCCCGGCCCGACCGGGTCGACGCCGCCGTCCGGGCGTTCGCCGCCCGCCGTCACGCCGATCTGTGGAGCGGCGTGGGGCTCGCCGCCGCCTTCGCCGGGGGATGCGGCGGCGAGGCCCTGGCGGCGCTGCGCCGCGACGCCGGTCAGCACGCCGCGGAACTGGGCCAGGGCGCGGTGTTCGCCGTCCGGGCCCGGGTGCTGGCCGGGCACGTCCCGTCGCACACCGACGTCGCCGCGCAAGCCCTGACGGGGCTCTCGGTCGCGGCGGCGGCCTCCCTCGCGGACGCCTGCGCCGTCCGGGACGACCGGTCCGGCGCCGTCCCTCCTTACGAGCAGTGGAGGCAGGCCGTCCGCGAGCGCCTCACCCCCGGCACCGCCGTCCGACGCTGAGAAGGGGTTACAGATGCCGACCGCACTGGGCAGGTTACGC
Organism: Streptomyces sp. NPDC046985; assembly: GCF_040644415.1. NCBI lineage: Bacteria > Bacillati > Actinomycetota > Actinomycetes > Kitasatosporales > Streptomycetaceae > Streptomyces > Streptomyces sp. NPDC046985. Next base: position 85,715 of record NZ_JBEYWK010000016.1, on the reverse strand, counting down.
GCACGCGTCCTGACGCCGAGTGTCACCGCGACCTCACTGGACGAGCGCGGCTTCCACCGGAAGTCGCCCGAGGCCCAGGAACTGCTGGAGACCGTGGGCCGCCGCTTCCTCGAGGGCTACGGCCATGCCGTGGGCGCCCGGTCGACGACCGAGGCCGAGGACCGGTTGGAGGCGATCGAGCAGCGGTTCCGCGGTTTCGCCTACGAAGGGGCGGGCATGGGCGCGGCCATGCTCGACGGCCTGCCCGGCCTGGGCCGCGGTCATGTCGACCGGCTGCTCGCCGGCCGGGGCGGCCCCCATGAGTACATGGTGTACGTGGGCGTCGGGTGGGCCATGGCCCGGCTGCCGCGCGCGTGCTGGCCCGACGTCGGCGCGCTCGACCCGCTGCTGCGCTGGCTGGTGCTGGACGGATACGGCTTCCACCAGGCGTACTTCCGCACCGAGCGGTACGTCGGCGGCCAGTACCGCGACCCGCGCTTCCCCTGGCCGGCGCACGACCATCCGGACTACGCCGCGAACGCCGTCGACCAGGGCGTCGGCCGGGCGCTGTGGTTCGTCTGCGGCACCGACGCCGACCTGGTCGCCACCGCCGTCGCGCAATTCCCCGCGTCCCGTCGGCGCGACCTGTACAGCGGCGTCGGGCTCGCCGCCACGTACGCGGGCGGCTGCACCGAGCGGGAGTTGACGGTGCTGCGGGAACGCGGCGGCGAGCACCGGGGGGCGCTCGCGCAGGGCAGCGCGTTCGCGGCCGAGGCCAGGCTGCGCGCCGGTCTGCACGTGGCGCACACCGCCCTGGCCACGCGGGTGCTGTGCGGGATGGAACCGGAGGAGGCCGCGGCCGTCACCCAGGAGGTGCGCCCGAGGGGAACGTCGGCGGGGCCGCTGCCCGCGTACGAAGTCTGGCGGCGCGCCATCGCCGCGCGGATCACCGGCGCGACGGAGCCCCGGTGACCGCCGCCGGTGCGCGCGCGGCGACCGCCGCGTCCCCGCGCCGTGCCTACGCGAGCCCGCCGCTGCGGACCCTGCCGTCCTTCGTGCGGCTGCTCGCGGGCGACCGGCTGGCGATGATGACGGCCGCCGCGCGCTACGGCGACGCCGTCCGGCTCTCGCTGGGCCCGAAGACCCTGTACTTCTTCAACCACCCCGACCACGCCAAGCACGTACTGGCCGACAACGCCGCCAACTACCACAAGGGCATCGGGCTCGCCCAGGCCAGACGGGCCCTCGGCGACGGTCTGCTGACCAGCGAGGGCGAGCTGTGGCGCAGGCAGCGCAAGGCAGTGCAGCCCGCGTTCCAGCACCAGCGGATCGCCCGGCAGGCCGGGGTGGTCGCCGAGGAGGCGGCGGCGCTGGTGGAGCGGCTGCGCGCCCGTGAGGGCCGGGGCCCGGTGAACCTGACCGAGGAGCTGACCGGGCTGACGCTCGGCGTGCTCGGCCGCACCCTGCTGGACGCCGACCTGGGGGCGTTCGCCGACCTGGGGCACGCCTTCGAAGCCGTCCAGGACCAGGCCATGTTCGAGATGGTGACGATGGGCGCGCTGCCGATGTGGGCGCCGCTGCCCAAGCAGTTGCGTTTCCGCAGGGCCCGCGCGCGGTTGCAGCAGGTGGTCGAGCGACTGGCGGCCGAGCGCGGCGGGCGCGGCCCGCTGGCGGACGCCGACGACGCGCTGTCCCGCCTGATCGCGTCGGTCCGCGCGGAGCCCGATCAGCGCACCGGGGAGCGGCGGTTGCGCGACGAGCTGATCACTCTTCTGCTGGCCGGCCACGAGACCACGGCGTCGACGCTCGGCTGGACGTGTCACCTGATCGACCGCCACCCCGAGGTGCGGGACCGGCTGCACGAGGAGGCCGTGGCGGTGCTCGGCGCGGACCGGCTGCCGGTGTACGAGGACCTGCACCGGCTTTCCTACACGGCACTGGTCGTCGAGGAGGCGATGCGGTTGTATCCGCCGGTGTGGATTCTGCCGCGGCAGGCTCAGGCCGAGGACGAGATCGACGGACTGCGGGTGCCGCCCGGTGCGGACGTCCTGATCTGCCCGTACACGCTGCACCGCCACCCCGCGTTCTGGGAGGCGCCGGAGCAGTTCCTGCCCGAACGGTTCACGGCGCAGCGGCGTGGGGGGCGTCCGCGGTACGCGCACATCCCCTTCGGAGCGGGTCCGCGGGTGTGCATAGGGAGCAGTCTGGGTCTGCTGGAGGCGGTGTTCACCGTGGCGCTGCTGAGCAGGGAGCTGCGGCTGGTCAAGGTCCCGGGCCACCGGGTGGTTCCGGAGCCCATGCTGTCGCTGGGCGTGCGCGGCGGGCTGCCGGTGACGGTGCACCGCGCGCCGTGAGGCGGTCCGTCGGCCGCCGGGCGAGCCGTCCGGCGCGCCGCCCGCGTCAGTTCGCCTCGGGGACGAGCCCTCCCTCGAAGGCGTCGGACCGGACGCGCTGGAGCGCGAGCAGCACCGGGGGGTCGAGGATCCGCATGCCCCTCAGAGGGAAGTCGACGCGGACCGCCGTGGCCCCGGACCGTATGTCGATCGGTCCGAAGTTGCCGACGTGGACGGCCTGGTCGTCGGTCAGCGCCTCACGGGCCGCGGTGGGCACCGAGTGGCCGAGAAGATACCACAAACCCATCGGGACGTTTCCTATCTCGAAAGGTCCTGGCTTCCGCAGGACGGTGCATCGCACGGGTTGCCCCTCGGGCACCCTGCTGGGAAACAGGCCGAGGAACACCAGCCCTAGATCCGCATCCGGCGGTGCGATCACCGTGCCGCTCACCGTGCCGCCGATCGGCGCATAGTCCGCGGGATCCACGGATTCGACGAAACCCTGTCGGCGCCGGTATTCGGTCGGCGGGATGCCGACGCTGCTGGCGAATCGCGCACTGAATGTTCCGACACTGCTGTAGCCGACCGTGTGACTGACGGCGGTGACCGTCATATCGGTGGTCAACAGCAGTTTCTTAGCCTCCTGAATACGCAGGGCGGAGAGAAAGCGCGCGGGCGACACTCCGGTGACCCGACGGAACTCACGCGAGAAATGATACTTGCTGTACATGGCGCATTCTGCCATGTCACCGAGGCTCAGCGCGTCTCTGAAATTCTCCCGCATCGCCGCCGCGGCACGCTCCACCGCTAATTCTATGCTGCTGATCGCATGATTGCCGTCACTCATGTGAGCCTCCAGAGCTTTGAGATCCCGGTCCCCTGATTGAACCTGAAACGATATGCGATCATGCGACACGGCGCCGCGACAGTACGGGCCACGAACGTCTCTACCCATCCCGGCGAGCGACTCAATCACGCATGCTGGCCATATCTAGCGGGCACATTCGGCCACTCTGCGTCGGCAATCCCAGAGATGTCCTATCTCCGCGAATGGCGGACGATCGACAACGAGGGCGCACTACCGCATTCGGTAAACGATCTAGCGCCCTCGGCATACACCCGCGCTTGAATGTCGAAAAGGAGCCGTCGTGCAGCCCGTTCACACAGGCGGAAATCCAGACAGAACGAGCACTCTGGAGGCGTTCGCGGACACCATCGTCCCTGGCGAGAAGCGGTTTTCGGAAGACCGGGCGGTGGCGGGGGCCGCGAAGGGGCCCGGGGCCGTCGCGGCAGGCGCCATGGCCCTGCTGGAGACCCCCGCCACCGGGCTGACCCCGGCCCTGGACGACTACGCCCGCTCGCTCGACGAGCACGCCGGCGCCCACGCGGAACGCCAGGGCATCCCGCTCGACCCCGGCGTCTCCGCGTTCACCGCCCTCCCCCACGACGAGCGCGTCGCCCTCGTCGCCGCGCTCGTCGCTCCTGGCCACCCCGAGCGCGATCTGTGGGTGCTGCTGACGATCTTCTGCAACATGGCGTTCGACACCGGCGCCCACCTGCCCACCGCCCAGGCCATGGCCGACGGCCATCCCGGGCTCGTCGCCCTGGGCTTCACGCAACCGGACGCGGACGGCCTGTGGCGCTTCCCCGCCTTCTCCTACGGCCGGCCGCTCGCCCGTCTCCATCCGGACACCGCGCCCTCCGGGAGCCTGGCATGAACGAGATCGAACGCACCGACGTCCTGGTCGTGGGCAGCGGCTTCGGAGGCGCCATCGCCGCCTACCACCTCGCCGCGGGCGGCGCGAAGGTGACCGTGCTCGAACGCGGTCCCTGGCTCGAGTCCGAGGACTTCGAGCACGACTTCCTCCTCGGGGCCTCCTTCACCCGCATCTTCGACTTCGTCGTCGGCGACGGCATGAGCCTGCTCGGCGGCAACTGCGTCGGCGGAGGCAGCGTCGTCTATTTCGCCGCCATGCCCCGCGCGCCCCGGTTCGTCTTCGAGCGGCGCGGCTCCATCGGACGCCGCATGTGGCCCGCCGCGATCGACCGGGACGCCCTCGAACCCTGGTACGACGTGGTCAGCGAGGCGCTCCCGGTGCGGACCCAGAGCTGGGACGACGTCTCGTACGCCGGCGGGCTCTTCGCCGCCGCCTGCGACCACGCCGGCCGCACCGCCAACCCGGTCCCCACGGCCGTCGACACGTCCAAGTGCACCAACTGCAACTGGATGATGGCCGGCTGCCGCTTCGACGCCAAACGCTCGCTGCTGCTCAACTACCTCCCCGCGGCACGGGCGTACGGGGCGCAGATCCGTCCGCTGCACGAGGTGCAGCGGCTGACGCGCACGGACGACGGCGGCTACCGCGTCCACTACACGACCGTCGACGAGGTCGACTACCGGGTCCACACCGGCAGCGGCGCCATCGACGCGAAGATCGTCGTGCTGGCCGCCGGCGCCGGGGCGACGCCCGCCGTCCTGCAACGCTCCGCGCCCGACCTCGGCCCGATGCCGCACGCGGTCGGCCGCTACTTCTCCGGCAACGGGGAGCGCCTGAACACCGCCGTCATCGACGAGGACAAGGCCCGAGACCTGCTCGGACTGGACCGGGGCGACGGCGCCGCCTACCACGCCAACCAGATCGGCAAGGGCCCCGTGGTGGCCAGTTGGGACAACCTGGACGGCAGCCTGCCCGAGCACTCCCGCTACTCCCTCGAACAGCTCTACTTCCCGCCGGGGTTCGGCACGATCCTCGCCCAAGTGCCGGACGCGCACGGCCCCTCGTGGTTCGGCGCGGAGAAGAAGAAGCTCGTCGAGCGGTGGCAGTCGTGGTTGACCGTGTTCACCATGGTCGAGGACGACAACGAGGGCGAGTTCGGGCCGCCGCCGCCCACCGGGAACGCGGAGCGCATCTCGCAGCAGATGCTCGGACGCGGCCCGCTGCGGTACCGGCCGAGCGCCAACACCCAGCGCGGCTGGGCGGAGTCGGACGCCGCGATCAGGAGCATCCTGGAGCGGGACGGCCTGGCACGCGTCATGCCGTGGACCAACGACGTGGTGGGCGCCTACACCGTGCACCCGCTGGCCTCCTGCCGGATCGGGGACGACCCGCACACGTCCGCCCTCGACGACCGCCACGAACTGCGCGGTCACCCCGGCGTCTTCGTCACCGACGGCTCGGCGGTGCCCGGCGCGCTGACCGTCAACCCGGCGATGACCGTCTCGGCGCTCGCCGAGCGGGCGATGCCCGGCATCGTCGCGGCCGCCCGGGAACGGGGCGTCGACGTGACCTACGGCGCGCCGACGCCGGACGGCGGGACGGGGGGCCGCCGCGGCGTCCGCGGCCAACTGCCCTATCTGACCCGTCGTTGAGGGGCCCGGGACCTCCGCACGCCGGGGACCACGACCGACGAGAGAGGGGAAACGCAGTGGTGCGCATGCTGTTACGTCCCGCGGTGCGGCACTCGCTCGCCCGGCTGCGGCACATCCGCGCCGTTCCGCCGCCGCGCGCGGGCGGCCCGGCAGCGGCCGTCTTCCAGGAGGTCCGGCGCGACTTCGGCCTGCTCGCACCGCCGGTCGTCCTGCACGCGCCGCAGCCGCCGGTGCTGGCGGCGGCGTGGACGATGCTGCGCGAGACGCTGGTGGCGACGGGCAGCGCGCCCCGCGAGCAGAAGGAGGCCGTCGCCGCGGCGGTCTCCTTCGCGAACGCCTGCCCCTACTGCGTCGAGGTGCACGGCGCCACGCTGCTCGGGATGCGGGGCGGCCGGGACGCGGCGGCGATCTCCCGGGGGCGGTTCGAGGCGGTGACGGATCCCGCCCTGCGGTCCGCGGCGCTGTGGGCCGCGGGACGAGCGGGTCCGGACGGTCTCGACGGCGGTGCGGACCGCGGACCGCACGAGAGCGCCGAACTCACCGGGGTGGCGGTCACTTTCCACTACCTCAACCGCGTGGTGAACGTGTTCCTGGACTCGTCGCCGATCCCGCCCCGGACTCCGGCGGCCGTGCGCGCGACCGCGTTGCGGCTGCTCGGCCGGGCGCTCGGGGAGAGCGCCCGAGCCCACCGCGAACCCGGCCGATCGCTGGATCTGCTGCCCGCCGCGGCGCTGCCCGACGACCTGGGCTGGGCGCGTGCCGTGCCGACCGTCGCGGGGGCGTTCGCCAGGGCCGCGGCGGCGATCGGCGAGGCGGGCGAGCGGGTCGTCCCCGCGCCGGTCCGCGCCCTGCTGGAGAAGGAGCTGGCGGACTGGGACGGTCGCGCACCGGGGCTCGACGGGGCCCGCCGGATCGAGGACGCCGTCGCCGGACTTCCCCGCGTCGAGCGCGCCGCCGCCCGTGTGGCGCTGTCGACCGCGCTCGCCTCCTACCGGGTCGAGGAGTCGTCCGTCGCGCCGCTGCGCGCCGCCGGGTTCGGCGACGGCGACATGGTCGCGCTGATCGCGTGGTCCGCGTTCACCGCCGCGCGCCGCGCGGGAACGCTGCTGGCGAGGGGCGCGGGCACGGTCTCGGCACCCGCACCCGCACCCGGGTCCCGGTCCGGGCCCGCGCCCACGCTCGGCTCCATGCCTGCGCCCGGCCTCGGGTCCGCCCCCGCGCCCAGGTCCACGCCCGCCCCCGCGCCCAGGTCCACGCCCGCGCCTGGGTCCCGGTCCGGATCCGCACCCGCACCTGGCTCCGGGTCCACGCCCGGCTCCACGCCCAGACCAGGCTCCGGGTCCGCCCCGTCACCCGGGTCCACGCCCAGGTCCGCGTCCGCCCCCGCGCCCGGGTCCCGCTCCCGATCCGGGTCCACACCCGCGCCCGCGCTCGGCTCTGGGTCCGCCCCCACGCCCGGCTCCACGCCCAGGCCAGGCTCCGGGTCCGCCCCGTCACCCGGGTCCGCGTCCGCCCCCGCGCCCGGGTCCCGCTCCGGATCCGGGTCCGGGTCCACGCCCAATTCCGGGTCCGCGTCCGACGACCGGCGGGGCCGTTGACGTGGGCGCGGGGACCGTCCGCCCGTGGCACGCGCTCGCCGTTCTGTGCCTGGCCAACTTCCTGATCGTGCTCGACACCACCATCGTCAACACGGCCGTCCCCGCCATGATGGCGTCGCTTCGCACGGACCTGTCGGCGATGGTGTGGGTGCTCGACGGGTTCCTGCTGGCCTTCGCGGCCCTCCTGCTCCCGCTCGGGCGGCTCGGCGACGTCGTCGGCCCCCGTCGGATGTTCGTCCTCGGCCTCGTCGCCTTCACGGCCTCCTCCGCCCTGTGCGGCGCCGCCCGCTCCCCCGGCGAGCTGATCGCCGCGCGCGTGGCGCAGGGCGTCGGGGCCGCCGCCCTGGTCCCGCAGGCGCTGGCCCTGATCGCCGGGCTCTTCCCCGCGCGCCGTCGCGGCGCCGCGCTCGGCGTCTTCACCGCCGTGGCCGGACTCGCCTCCGTCTGCGGGCCCAATCTCGGCGGCTGGCTCGTCACCGGACACGGCTGGCGGTGGGTGTTCTGGATCAACCTCCCGCTCGGGCTGGCCGGCGCCGTCCTCGCCGTCCGGTTCGTCCCGGACCTGCGCACCGGGGGCGCGCGCCGGCTCGACGCCGTCAGCGTGGTCCTCGCCGCGCTCGGCCTGTTCGGCCTCGTGTACGGCGTCGTAGAAAGCCGCCGCCACGGCGCCGCCGCCACGGCCGCGGTGCTGGCGGTCGCCGTGCTGCTGCTCGGCTGGCTCACTCGACGCGACCGGCGCCAGCCCGAACCGCTCATTCCCCCGGAGCTGCTGACGGACCGCCGGTTCGCCGTGCCGGCCGTGCTCACCCTGCTCAGCTCGTTCGCGCTCTACGGCTTCCTGCTGGTGTTCGTGCTGCTGACCCAGGACGCGCTGGGCATGAGCGCCCTCCGCTCGGCCGTGACCGCGCTGCCGATGACGCTGATGATCGGCGCGGTGGCGCCGCTCGCCGGGCGTCTGGCGGACCGCCTCGGCGGGCGTCCCCTGCTCGGTGCAGGCCTGGTGCTGTTCGGGTGCGGCGTCGCCGGAACGGCGCTCGTCGCCGAACGGACCGCGCACGCCACGGACTTCTTCCTTCCGCTGGCCGTCCTCGGCGGGGGCATGGGCCTGGCGCTGGCGCCCGCGACGACCGAGGCGCTGCGCGACGTCGCGCCCCAGCTCTCCGGAGCCGCTTCGGGTCTGCTCAACACCGCGCGCCAAACAGGCGCCGTGCTCGGGGCGACCGTGCTCGGCGCCGTGCTGGACCACCGGCTGGGCGCCGCGGCGGCCGGGACGGCGCCCGCCGGTCTGCCGGCGCGGGCGCGCGCCGAGCTGGCCGCCGCGCTGCTGTCGGCGTCCCGCCCGGCGCTGTGGCTGGTGGCCGCGGTGCTGTGGGCGGGGGCCCTGCTGACGCCGTTGATCCCCCGGCACCGCCCCCGGGCCGGCGCCGCGGACGGCCCCGGCGAGCCGGCGCCCCGTGACGCCATGACGCCATGACGCCGTGACGCCGTGACGCCGCAGAAGACAGCAAGACCCGAGTAGCCAGGCGATCCCGGCTCCCCCCAATGTGGTGACCCGCGCGGCCTGTTCAGCGCCCGGGTCGCGCTCTCCTTCAATCCCGACGAGAGGTAAGGCACGGCATGCCTCCCACTCACGGCCCGCACGGCGTCGCAGCCCGCGGCTTCCGGAACCCCCTGGTCTTCTGGCTCGGCGCGGCGGCGTGCACCGCCGGCGTCGTGCTGCACCTCCCGATGTACGTCCATGCCCGGGACATGGGTTACCGGCTGGCCGGCATGGGGACCAGCCCGGGGATGATCGCCGGCATGGCGCTCATCGTGGCCGGTCTGGCCGCGTCGCTGTACGGGCTGGTCCCGGCGCCCGGACCGAGGCCGACGCGGACCGTCGCCCCCGTCCGCGCCCTGGACGACGCGCCGATCCGCACCCAGCACGTGCTCCTGCTGATCGTGATGGCCGTCGCGGTGACGATCGACGTCATGAAGCCGACGTCGCTCGCCTTCGTCGCCCCGGGCGCGGCGGCAGAGTACGGGCTGCGCTCGCCCGCGAACCCCGGCGGGCACGTCAGCGTCGTGTGGCTGCCGTTCTCGGGGATCACCGGCACGGTGCTCGGATCCTGGTTGTGGGGCTGGCTGGGCGACCGCATCGGGCGGCGCGCGTCCATCGTGTTCGCCGGGATGCTGTTCGTCACGACGTCGATCTGCGGCACCATGCCGAGCTTCGCGTGGAACGTCGCGATGTGCCTGATCATGGGCATCGGCGCCGGGGGAATGCTGCCGATCACCTTCACGCTGCTCGCCGAGACCATCCCGGCGCGTCACCGGGGCTGGCTCATGGTGCTGGTGGGCGGCGACGTCGCGGGGGCGTACGTGATCACGAGCTGGCTGGCGGCGAGACTGACGCCGGAATACAGTTGGCGGATCCTGTGGCTGATCGGGCTCCCGACCGGGCTGCTGTTCCTGGCCCTGATCCGGTGGATCCCGGAGTCTCCGCGCTTCCTGATGGCGCAGGGCCGCGGGGCGGAGGCCGAGGCGGTGATGGCGCGTTACGGGGCCGCCGTCGTACCGGACGAAGAAGCCGCCGTTCCCGCCCCGTTCACGCCCGCCCCCTCCGGCACCCCGGGCTTCGTCACCCTGCTGCGCGGCAGCCACCTGAAGCCCACGGCGGCCATCACCGTGCTCAGCGTCGGCGTCGGCCTGACGACCTACGGCTTCCAGCAGTGGATCCCCACCAACCTGGCCCGGCTCGGCTTCTCCGCGGTCAACTCAGCGTACGTGGTGCGCAACGCCGCCCTGCTGGGCATCCCGCTGACGGTGCTGACGGCGTGGCTGTACGGACGGTTCGGCAGCCGCGTGACGCTGGTGACCCTGAGCGGTCTGACCGGCGTCACGCTCCTCGGCTTCGTGCTGGCGGGGAACTCGATCGCGGACCACCACCTGCTGCTCTCGCTGCTGCTCATCGTCCCGCTGTCGGGGCTGAGTTCGGTGGCGGCGGCCGTCTCGGGCTACGCCGCCGAGGTCTATCCGACCGCTGTCCGGTCACGGGGCGCGGGGCTGGCGGCCGGGATGACGAAGGCGGGCGGGGTGCTGATCCTGGCGGCGACGCTGGCAGCCGCCACCGTGCCGTCGATCGCCGCGACGGCGCTGTTCGGCGCGGTCCCCCTGCTGGCGGCGGCGCTCGCGTTCGTGTGGTTCGGCCCCGAGACGAAGCAGCGGCGGCTGGAGGAGATCAGCGGCTGACCCGGCGCCGTACGGATCTTCACGACGGGCCGTCCCGCACTGGGCCAGCCTGAGAACCTTCGCAGTCGCCGGGATCTCTCCGGGCGCCGCACCTGGCCCCCGGCGCCTCGGCCCACCAAAGGAGTCATCCACATGCCGCACATCCCCCTGAACGCCGAACTGCCCGGCATCTCGGCGCTCTTCGCCTTCCGCCCGGAGACGGCGAAGCCCCTGGGCGAGCTTGCCGAGGTCCTGCTGCGCGGCCCCAGCGCGCTCAGCCGCGGAGAGCGCGAACTCATCGCCGCCCGCGTCTCCCACCTCAACGGCTGCCGCTTCTGCACGGCCTCCCACGCCGCGTTCGCGGCGGCGCAACTGCCCGAGGGCATGGCCCTGGTCGACCAGGTGCGCGCCGACCCGGCCCAGGCCCCGGTCTCCCCGAAGCTCGCGGCGCTGCTGCCCCTCGCGGACGCCGTCCAACGCGGCGGGCGGGAGGTCGAGGAACGGCACGTGAAGGCCGCCCGCGCGGCGGGCGCCACCGACACGGAGATCCACGACACCGTTCTCATCGCCGCGGCCTTCTGCATGTTCAACCGGTACGTCGACGGTCTGGGCGCCGTGGCCCCCGAAGCCCCCGCCGCCTACGAGGCGATGGCCGAACGCATCGTCGCCCACGGCTACCGCACCCCGCCCGCCGGCTCATGAGCGCGCTCGACGACTGAGGAGCAACTCCTCAGCGGCGGGTGATCGACCAGGCCGTGCACGAGCTGGACGCGTATCTGGACGGCAGCGGCCGGACGTTCGCCGTGCCGTCCGCTCTGCGCCTGGCCACGCCGTTCAGCCGTACGACCGCCACGAGCCTGGACGGCTTCGCGCCGTACGGGGCCACGGCGACATACGGGGAACTGCCCGCGGCCCTGGGGCGGCCGCGGGCCGCGCGGGCCGTGGGCGCAGCGCTGGGCGCCAACCCGTTGTGCGTGGTGCTCCCCTGGCGTAGCGCCACCCCAGGGTGACCCTGGGGTGGCGCTACGCCGAGGAGACGTTTCTCCGACGTCGTGTGACCGGGCTCGGGGGCGCCGGGCGCACTCGCGCCGCGTCGCGCCCCGCGTTCACATTGGCCCGTCGGGCGGTCGCTGGTCGGCGGTGATCCGGGCGACGGCCTGCCGGGTCAGCGCGCGGTCGTGCGGGCGGGTGTCGAGGGCGCGGTGCAGGCTCATGCCCTCGATCAGGGCGTCGAGCTGGCGGGCGGTGTCCGCGTCGAAGTGCCGTTCCAGCAGGCAGCGGCTGCGGCGCATCCACTGGTGGGTCAGCTCCCGGAACTCCGGGCGGCGCGCGGCGAGGGTGTACAGCTCCTGGGTGAGGACCAGGTCGCGCGACGGGCTCCGCGAGAGCACGTGGACGAGGTCGGTGACGGCTTCGCGTGCCTGTTCCCGGTCGGTCGCTCGGCTGAGGTGGTGCTCGAAGAGCGCCACGACGTGGTCGGCGAAGGCGGCGAACGCCTGGCGCAGCAGGTCGTCCAGACCGGCGAAGTGATAGGTCATCGAGCCCAGGGGCACCTGGGCCCGAGCGGCGACCTTGCGGTGCGAGACGCCGGCGACTCCCTCGTCGGCGATCAGGTCGAGGGCGGCGGCGACGATCCGCTCGCGCCGCCGCGGGTCGGCGTGTCCGGTGGCCATCGCAGGTGTGCTGCCGGGAGGGGGCGTGCCGTCAGAGGGCGCGGACGACGCGGGCGGGGTTGCCGACGGCGACGACGTCGGCGGGCACGTCCTTGGTGACCACGGCGCCCGCGCCGATGACGGAGTTGTCGCCGATGCTCACCCCGGGGCACACGACGGCCCCGCCGCCGAGCCAGACGTTGTCGCCGATGACGATGGGCCGCGCGGCTTCGAGCTTGTCGCGGCGGGGCTCGGGCTCCACGGGGTGGGTGGGCGTGAGGAGCTGCACATGGGGCCCGATCTGGCAGTCCTCGCCGATGGTGATCCGTGCGACGTCCAGCGCGGTGAGGCCGTAGTTGACGAAGGTGCGCGCCCCGACGGTGATGTTGCTGCCGTAGTCGACGTACAGCGGCGGCCGTACGTCCACGCCCTCGCCGACGTGTCCGAGCAGCTCGGACAGGATCGGCCGGGCGGCGTCGGGCGCCTCGACGTAGGCGGCTTGGTAGCGGGCGGCCAGTCGCATGGCGTGCTGCTGCCGGCGGGCGATCTCCGGGTCGTCGGAGATGTAGAGATCCCCCGCGAGCATGCGCTCCAGTTGCGTGCGCGGGTCGTCGGCGAAGTAGTCGGTCGGCATGCGTACGATCGTACACTCTGCGAACGTACGATCGTACGCTGCTGCGAAGCGACCTTCATGGGGCACGGCGAACGGTGGGAGAACGGGCCGCGGGACCGGCGGCTAGGTGCGGCGCGAAGGGTGCGCCGAGGGGCGCGGCGCGGGATTCCGGGAGATCGGGTGCGCCGGGAACGCTTCTCGTGCGGCTATCGTTCTCCGCAGTGTCTACTCTTTTGTAGTCGTCGCGCTCGCGCTCGTCCACCATCGCATCGTTGCCGGGGAAAGGTCCAGGGTTCGCATGACCACATCAGTTCACCTCGCGTCGCAGCTCGCCGTGAACGTGCTCGACGCCCGGTCCCTGCTGACCGCCTTCGGGGTGCTCGGCGTCGGCGTGGTGCTGTTCGCCGAGACGGGACTGCTGATCGGGTTCTTCCTTCCGGGCGACTCGCTGCTGTTCACGGCCGGTCTGCTGTGCACGGGCGCCGCGGACCGGCCCGTCAAGCTGTCCCTGGCGCCGCTGACCGTCGCGGCCGCGGTCGGCGCGCTGGCCGGGGCCCAGTGCGGATACCTGATCGGCCGGAAGGCGGGAGCGGCCCTGATCTCGCGCAGCCGGTCGCCGCGTCTGCACGAGGGGACGAAGCGGGCCGAGGAGCTGCTGGAGCGGTACGGGCACGCGAAGGCGGTCGTCCTGGCCCGGTTCGTCCCCGTGGTGCGCACCGTGCTCAACCCGCTGGCGGGCGCCCTGGAGGTCCCGGTGCGCACGTTCACGGTGTGGCAGGCGATCGGCGGCCTGGTCTGGACGATCGGCCTCATCCTGGCGGGGTACGCGCTGGGCTCCTCGGTGCCGAACGTCGACCGCTACCTGCTGCCGCTGGTGGCGCTGATCCTCCTCGCGTCGCTGCTCCCGGTCGCCCTGGAGGTCCTGCGCGGCCGGCGGACCGCCAAGGCCGACGGAGGACGCCAGTGATCTCCCACCTCACCGGACCAGCCCTCACGGGCTCGCCCCTCATCGGACCAGCCCTCGCCGGACCGCGTCTCACCGGCGTCTCCACGGACGCGGCACGCCAGATGCCGCGGCCCCCCGCCTCCCCCCTGCCCGCCGCATGAGCCGCCGCGATCTGTCCCGCCCGGCCGGTCGCGCCGCCCTGGGCGCGTCGCTTCTGGTCGGGGCGCTGGCCGCGCTGATCGTCGGCGCGGGCGGCGCGCCGCTCGGGCCGGACGGCCCCCTCCTGTCCTGGGCGGTGGGGCACCGTCCGCAGGCCGCCGCGGCTCTGGCGCGCGCGGTGACGGCCACCGGGACCGGCGCCGTCCCCTACGCGGCGGCCGCGGCGGCCGGTCTCGTGGCGGCACGCACCGTGCGGCGGCGGCTGGGCGCCGTCGCGCTGTGCGTCGCCTGTCTGGCCGTGGGCCAGGCGCTGCGGTACGAGCTGATGGAGCTGATCCACCGGCCCCGGCCGCCGCGCGCCGACTGGGCGGCGCACCCTTCCGGCTGGGCCTTCCCCTCCGGGCACAGCACCAGCGCGGCCCTCGCCGCCGGGCTGCTGATCCTCGCCGTCACCCTGCGGGCGCCGCGCGGGGCGGGGACGGCGGCGCTGCGGGTCGTCATCGGCTGCTGGGGCGCGGCGGTCGGCGCGACCCGGGTCTACCTGGGGGTGCACTGGTGCACGGACGTCGTCGGCGGCTGGCTGTTCGCCGTGGCCTGGCTCGGGGTGTGCCTGTGGTCGGCGGCCCGGTGGCTTCCCGCCTCGATCACCATAGGCGCCGCACCCGCCCCTGACGGGCCGCCGCAGGACTGCGCGCCCGCGGATCCCGGTCGTTGAGGACGAACACGCGGCATGCGGCAGGCGCCGTCCGGCGGGAGCGGCGGACGCTGGAGGCGGCCGCCCCGGGGCGCGTAGTACCGCGGTACCACCCGCATGGTCCGCTTCCGCCCCCGGTACCACCGGATCCGGGCGTTTCCGGTCATACGTTGTGAAAGACACGTCGGAAGCGACGGACGCCGCCCCCAGGAGAGAGAGCGCCCATGATCGAAGCGCGGAAGCTGACGAAGAGGTACGGGGAGAAACTGGCCGTGGACGGCCTGGACTTCACCGTGAAGCCGGGCACGGTGACCGGCTTCCTCGGACCGAACGGCGCGGGGAAGTCCACGACGATGCGGATGATCGTCGGCCTGGACGCACCCACGAGCGGCACGGTGACGGTCAACGGCCGCCCCTACGCCCAGCACCGGTCCCCGCTCCAGGAGGTCGGCGCCCTCCTGGAGGCCAAGTCGGTCCATCCCGGCCGCTCGGCCTACTGCCATCTCAGAGCGCTGGCCCTGACCCACGGCATCCCGCGCCGCCGCGTCGACGAGGTCGTCGAACTCGCCGGACTGGGCAGCGTGGCGAAGCAGCGCGCCGGCGCCTTCTCCCTCGGCATGGGCCAGCGGCTCGGCATCGCCGCGGCGCTGCTGGGCGACCCGCAGACGGTGATGCTGGACGAGCCCGTCAACGGCCTGGACCCCGAAGGAGTGCTCTGGATCCGCAACCTGCTGACCTCGCTGGCCGCCCAGGGGCGCACGGTGTTCGTGTCGTCGCACCTGATGAGCGAGATGGCGCTGGTGGCCGATCACCTGATCGTCGTCGGGCGCGGCCGGCTGCTGGCCGACACGACCGTGCGGGAGCTGGTCCGCGAGGCGGGCGGGGACACCGTGCGGGTGGTCACGCAGGACCCGGCGCGGTTGCGGGACGTCCTCGCGGGGCCGGGCGTCGACGTCACCGGGCGGATCGGCTCCGAGGAACTGCGGGTGACCGGGCTGAGCGCGCGCGAGATCGGCCTGAGGGCCGCCGAGCACGGGATCCCGCTGTTCGAGCTGAGCACGCGCCAGGTCTCCCTGGAGGAGGCGTTCATGAACCTGACCAGGGACGCCGTGGAGTACCACGGCTCGTCGAGCGGCGGCGAGAGCGTCGCGCCCGTGAGGAGGACCGCATGAGCGCCCTGACCGCGACCGCCGAGCCGGCCGAGGCCGCCGCCGCGCGTCCCGCCCACCGGGTGACCGGGCGGCGCGTGCTGGCCTCCGAATGGGCCAAGCTGTGGTCTCTGAAGTCCACCTGGATCACCTTGGGGCTGGGGCTGGTGTTCCTGGTCGCCTTCGGAGTGATCGCCTCCAGCCGGTTCGCGTCCAGCGTCGGCACGGCCCGCATGGACGGGGGCTTCGCGCGTTCCACCGCCGTCAGCCTGTCGCTGTTCGGCGCCAACTTCGCCCAACTGGCCCTGGGCGTCCTCGGCGTGCTGGTCACCGCGGGCGAGTACTCGACGGGCATGATCCGCTCCACGCTGGCGGCCGTGCCGCGCCGGCTGCCGGTGCTGTGGTCCAAGGCGGCCGTGTTCGGCCTGGTCGCCCTGGTCGTCGGGACGCTCGGCGCGTTCGTCGCCTTCTTCTTCGGCAGCCGCATCGTCTCCGGCACCTCGGCGGCCATGGACTTCTCGCACGCCGGTGTCGTCCGCAGCCTGCTGGGCGCCGGGCTCTACCTCGGTCTGGTCGGTGTGATCGGCGTGGCCCTGGGCGCGCTGCTGCGCTCGGTGGCCGGCGGCGTCTCGACGCTGATCGCCGCGCTGATGCTGGTGCCGGGGCTGATCTCCCTGCTGCCCAGCTCCTGGCAGGACGACATCAGTCCCTATCTGCCGAGCAACGCGGGCGAGTCGATGTTCGCGCTGACGCAGGACACCGGCGCCTTGTCCCCCGGGAACGGTCTGCTGGTCTTCCTCGGCTGGACGGCGCTCGCGCTGGCCGGGGCGGCGGGCCGGCTGCTGCGCAGCGACGTGTGACACGCCGCATGATGACCAGGTGACCTCCGTGACCTCACAGGCCGCCCCGCCCGCCCAGGACATCGGCGGGATGGGTCCGCTGGTCGCCCGGCTGTCTCGGGCCGGCCAGCGGCTGAGGCAGGCCGACCGGGCGCGTCCGTGGGCGCTGGACGCCGCCGTGGTGCTGCTGGTCTTCCTGATGTTCTGCGTGCCGGACCTGGCGCACGCGGTCGGCGGCGACGCCGACCGGCCGCGCCGGTTCCGGTCGGCGTTCACCCGGCTGCCGCCGGCGGCCATGCTCGCCGTGCAGGTCGGGCTCACGGCGCCCCTGCTGTGGCGCCGCCGCCGGCCCGCGGCTGCCTTCGGCGCCGTCGCGGCCGTCCTGGTCCTCCAGTGGTCGCTGGGCGCGGCGCTGCGCGCGGACGTCGCCCTGTTCCTCGCCCTGTACAGCCTGGCCTTGCACGGGCGGACGCGGGAGCTGCCGTGGGCCTGCGCGGTCACGGCGGGGGTGCTGGCGCTGGTCGCGGTGCGGGCGGCCGCGGCGGCGCCCGTCTGGGACGCGCTGTTCTTCCTTCTCAGCACGGCGACCGCGGCCCTCGCGCTCGGGCTCATGGTGCGCATCCGCCGGGCCCAGCTCGCGGGCCTGCGGGACCGGGCGGCGCGTCTGGAGATCGAACGGGACCAGCGCAGCCGGCTCGCCGCCGCGGCCGAACGCGCCCGGATGGCGCGCGACATGCACGACATCGTCGGCCACAACCTGTCCGTGATCATCACGCTCGCCGACGCCGGGGCCTACGCCACCGCCGCCGCTCCGGGCCAGGGCGGCGAGGCCCTGCGCCTGATCGCGGACACCGGCCGCCAGGCCCTCGGCGAACTCAGGCGGGTGCTCGGCGTGCTGCGGGAGGCGTCGCGGAGCCCGCAGGACGGGCCGGACCTCAGTCCGCAGCCCGGTCTGGGCGACGTCGACGCGCTCTGCGAGGGGGTGCGCGCCGCCGGACTGGACGTCGTCTACCGGACGACCGGCGACGTGGACGCCCTCGACAGCGGGGTGCAGTTGACGGCCTACCGGATCGCCCAGGAGGCCCTGACCAACACGCTGAAGCACGCGGGCGTGGGCGCCGGGGTCAACGTGGCGATCATCGTGCGGGACGCGCGGCTGACCGTCAGGGTCCAGGACACCGGCCCGCCCGGCACCGCGACCGCGCGCCGGCGTCCACGGAACCCGGAGATCGCGAAGAACGCGAAGAACCCAGAGAACCCAGAGAGCGAGGAAGGGCACGGTCTGGTGGGCATGCGGGAACGGACGGCGCTGTACGGCGGGACGCTCCGCGTCGGTCCGAGCGGCGGCGGGTGGACCGTGGAGGCGGCCCTCGATCTGGCGTCCTCGGGCGGCCGCCGGTGACCACTGTGCTGATCGTGGACGACCAGCCGCTCCAGCGCTACGGCTTCCGCATGCTCCTGGACTCGGTCCCGGAGACGGAGGTGGTCGGCGAGGCCGCGCAGGGCGCGGAAGCGGTCCGCAAGGCGGCCGAGCTGCGCCCCGACGTCGTCCTCATGGACGTACGGATGCCGGGCATGGACGGCATCGAGGCCACCCGCCGCATCACCGCCGCGGGCGGCCGCTCCCGGGTGCTGGTGCTGACCACGTTCGACCTGGACGAGTACGTGTACGCGGCGCTGCGCGCCGGTGCGAGCGGCTTCCTCCTCAAGGACGCCCGCCCGGAGGAGCTGCTCGCCGGCATCGGCGCGGTCGCCTGCGGCGACGCGGTGATCGCTCCGGCGCTGACCCGGCGGCTGCTGCACGAGTTCGCGCGGCTCGTCCCGGTCCGCTCGGACGGCTCGCCGGAGGACCGGAGACTGGACAGCCTCACCGAGCGCGAACGCGAGATCCTGGTCGCCGTCGGCAAGGGGTGGACCAACGGCGAGATCGCCGCCCACTTCGTGCTGTCCGAGTCCACCGTGAAGACGCACGTCGGCCGGGTCCTGGCCAAGATCGGCGCCCGCGACCGGATCCAGGCGGTGATCTTCGCCTACGACCACGGCCTGACCCGCCCGCACCCCGGCTGACAGGGGCGCCGCGGCGCACGTCGCCGGACCGGAGCGACGCGCGGCCTGATCCCGGGAGCGCCGCGCCGCCGGGCCGTCGCGGGAGCAGCGGGTCGCGGTCGGCGCCCAGCGCGGCCGCCCGCGCTCCCGGCTCGGCCGCCGCTGAGTACGGCTGCCGCTCCACGGCCGTACGCTCCCCTTGGGCGCCCCCAGGCGCCGCGGGCCGCGCCCGCCCGTCGAGCCGGTGGGCGGCCCCTCGATAATGGGCTGTCGGGTGACACCGAACGCGGACGGACCACGGCGGCGCTCGGGCGCGGCAGGAGGCGGTCCCCTTGCGTCTACTGTTCGGTGGTCGGTCTACTTCACCGTAGGCGACGGGCGGAGAGGACAGGGCATGGCGGACACGGAGGGCGAGCGCAGGCCCGCCGGCGAACTGGAGGCCAGCGTGCTGGCGGCCCTGTGGGCTGCGGCTGGGCCGCAGTCGGCGGCGGAGGTCAGAGCGGCGATACCCCAGGAACTGGCCCGCACCACGGTGGCCACGCTGCTGGCACGGCTGCACGAGAAGGGCGCGGTGGACCGCGCTCCGGGGCGGCGCGGGTTCGTCTACTTCGCGGTGGAGGACTCCCACGGCCTGACCGCCCGCCGTATGCACCGGGAGCTGGACCAGGACGACGATCGCAGCACGGTGCTGGCCCGGTTCGTCGACGGGCTGAGCGCCGCCGACGAGGCGGAGCTGAAGCGGCTGCTGGAGGGAGGGCGCCGGTGATCGCCCTGCTGCTGATCCCGCTCGCTCTCCCGTGGATCCTGCCGCCGCTGGCCCGCCGCACCGTCTTACGGGTGCGGCCCGAGATCGCGCTGTGGACGGTCACCTGCGCCACCGTCGCGCTGGCCGTGGGCGTCGTGGCCTGCCTGGGAGTGCTCCTCCTGCCGCTCGCCCTCGCCCTCCCTCCGCTCGCCACCCTCACGCACCTGGTCCAGCCCCTCCATGCGGGCCCGCGCCTGCTCGTGCTCGGCGTCTCGGCGCTGTCCGCCGGGGCGCTCGCGCTGGCCGCCTGCCGGGTGCTGCGGCGTGCGGTCTCCGAGGCGACGCGCCTGCGCGCCGCGCACGGCCGCGTCGCCGGCCTGCCGGACGCCGGGGGACTGTGCGTCCTGGACGATCCGCACCCGGACGCCTTCGCCCTGCCCGGCGGCTTCCGCAGGGCGCACCGGATCGTGGTGACCACCGGCATGCTGCGCGCGCTGCGGCCTGTGGAGCGCGAGGCGCTGCTCGCGCACGAACGCGCCCACCTGCGCGCGAAGCACCATCTCTTCCTCTCCGCCGCCCAGCTCGCCGGATGGTGCCATCCCGCCCTGGCGGCCGTCGTCCCGCACGTGTCCTTCGCCGCCGAGCGGGCGGCCGACGAGGCCGCCGCCCGCCAGTGCGGCGACCGCGACGTCACGGCGCAGGCCGTGGGACGGGCCGCACTGGCCGCGAGCCGCAGCCGCGCGAGGGGCGATCGCCCGGCGCTGGCGCCGGGCGCCGCCACGGGCCCCGTTCCGGCCCGGGTGAAGGCGCTGCTCCGGCAGGCCCCGGTCCGGCGCATGGCGCCCGCGCTGCTGGCCATGGCCCTGCTGTGCACAGCGGCCGGCGCCTCCTCGCTGGCCGGGGCGGTCTGGCTGCACCGCGGGGTCGAGGTCGCCCAGGGCGAGAGCCCCGACGCATGAGCCGCCGCGGCGCCGACGGCTGACGCGCCGCCCGGCCGCCGCCGAGACCGCGCGCCGCGCGCCGCACGCCGTGAGGAGACGAGCGCGAGCCGGGACGGGAGACCCGCCGCGCAGGGCGGCGCCACGCCGAGGAGAGCGAAGGCGCCGCCGCCAGGCGCCGCCGCGCCGACGACTCCGGACGCCGCCCATGCGCCGAGCCCCCGCCGCCCGCCAGGTCGGCGGCCTCGGCGCGCCTCATGACGTGAGCAGCAGCGCGCCCAGACGCCTGGAGGTCAGCCACCGCGCCAGCGCCTGGGACCGCTGGCGCAGCACGACCATCGCCGTCAGCGCCACCAGGGCGCCCACCACCGCTCCGGCCAGCACGTCGTGCGGGTAGTGGGCCCCCACCCACACGCGGGACACGGCCATCGCCAGCGCCGCGACGACCGCGACCGCGCCGAGGCGCCGCGAGACGAACACCAGCGCCGCCGCGGCGGCGGCCGCGATGGCGGTGTGGTTGCTGGGGAACGACCAGTCGCCCGGCGCCGGACACGCCTCCAGCGTCGCCATGCGCAGGCTCTGGCACGGTCTGTGCTCCCGCACGGCCAGCTTCAGGACCATGTCCGCGCCGAAGGCCAGCAGCACGACGAGCGGAACCGCCAGCGCCGTCACCGCAGCGGCCGCCCCCGACCGCCGCCCCCGCCACCAGCCGACGGCCATGAGCAGCACGAACACCGCGAGCCCGTACGTCGACCAGGCCGACACGGCGCCGTCCAGCCACGCGGGCGATCGCTGCGCGTCGGTCACGACGCGGGTGTAGAGGGACCCGTCGATGGAGGATCCGTCGAAGGCCAGGATCACGTGCGCCTACCTTTCGGTCCGTCGCCCCCGCCGGACCCGTGCGTGCTCGATGAAGAGGTCTACAAGACAGTAGACGATCGGCGGCTGGAAGACGTTCCCGAGCGACTGCGCAGCCGCTTGCCCGCGGCGCCGTCGACCGCGCGGAGAGGAGTCAGCGGCGCTCACCGGCCGCGCGGCGCCCCGGGTCCGGCTTCGCCAGCCGGGTCAGCGCGGTCGCCACCAGGGCCCGCACGCCGGAGTCCACTGTCGGCTGCACGACCGGTGCGCAGCGCATGCATCGGCTGCACGACCGGTGTGCAGCGCGGGCTGTAGTCGACCGGGACGTCCTGAGCCACCGCGCCGCACCGCCGGGGGGCCTCCTCGGCGGACGGGAGCACGGTCAGCGCAGTGCCCTGCGACTTCTCTCGGGCCCCGGCCACCGGACGGGCCGCCCCCAGCAGCCAGGTGAGGCGCAGACCATGACCGCACGCGTACGCCACGGAAACCAGCCGCCCGGAGGCGTCCCTGTCGCGGACCGCGTCGGCGCACGGCAGTCCGGTCGCCTGCCGGACCTGCGGCGCGTCCCTGTCGGCGCGCGGCAGGACCGTCGGCCAGTCGCCCTCAGCCAGCACGCCGACCACGCCCGTCCCGCCGACTCCCTCCTGTAAGCGGGAGTCGTACGCGCGCAGGCGCCCCGCCCCGGCGGACGCGGTCCGGTGGTGCTCCTGGCGACCCAGTTCGCGGCTTCTGGCGGCCCAGCTCGGAGCGGGCGTGCAGATCCTCGTAAAGGCGTAGACGCTCCCCCGTGCGGACCGGACGCCGTCCAGCCCGGCCAGGATGGCGCGGGCGCGGTGCTCAGGAGCCATGGGGGTGGGCTGCCGGGGGCGGGCCGAGGCCCATGCCCTCCTCCCCGGCGATGGTGACGATCATGCGTCGCTCCTCGGTGGCTGGCCCATGCCGTCCACCCTCACGCCCCCGGGTCGCCCCTGCCACAGGTCGGCGTTCGCACGGGTGACGCCGCGTGCCGGGCCGGCGCCGGCCGGACGTGCCGCGCCTCGCCTTCGCCCCGCCCGGCCGGGAGAAGGCGAACGCGAGGCGCGCTCAGTCCGGGGAGCGGCGAACGCGAGGCGCGCTCAGTCCGCGGCCTGCGTCTCGGCCCCGGTGGGCAGCGGCGGTTCGGCCGTCAGGCCGCGCCACTCCTCGTCGGTGAAGACACGGGAGCGGATCAGGAAGCGGACGCCCTCGGGGGCTTCGAGGGAGAAGCCGCCGCCCCGGCCCTTGACCACGTCGACGGTGAGGTGGGTGTGCTCCCAGTACGCGTACTGGTCGGCGCTCATCCAGAACGGCGTGCCGTCCGGCAGCCGGCCGAGGAGGACGTCCGCGGCGCCGACCCGGAACTCGCCGCGCGGGTAGCACATGGGGGCGCTGCCGTCGCAGCAGCCGCCGGACTGGTGGAACATGACCGGTCCGTGCTGGGCGGCCAGCCGCGCGAGGAGGTCCTCGGCGGCCGGCGTCAGCTCGACACGGGTCGTGCGGGCGGCCATCAGAAGAAGCCGAGCTTCTGCGGCGCGTAGCTGACCAGCAGGTTCTTGGTCTGCTGGTAGTGGTCGAGCATCATCTTGTGGGTCTCCCGGCCGATGCCGGACTTCTTGTAGCCGCCGAACGCGGCGTGCGCCGGGTAGGCGTGGTAGCAGTTGGTCCACACGCGTCCGGCCTTGATCTCGCGGCCGAGGCGGTAGGCGGTGCTGCCGTCCCGGGTCCACACGCCCGCGCCGAGGCCGTAGAGGGTGTCGTTGGCGATCTTGAGGGCCTCGTCGGGCGAGTCGAACGTGGTGACCGACACCACCGGGCCGAAGATCTCCTCCTGGAAGATCCGCATGCCGTTGTCGCCGCGGAAGACGGTGGGCTCGATGTAGTAGCCGCCCTCCAGGCCGCTCACGGTGCGGGGTCCGCCGCCGGTGAGGAGTTCGGCGCCCTCCTTCTTGCCGATGTCGATGTAGGAGAGGATCTTCTCGTACTGGTCGTTGCTGGCCTGGGCGCCGATCATGGTCGCCGGGTCCAGCGGGTTCCCGCCGACGATGGCCTCGGTGCGCTCCAGGCAGCGGGCCATGAACGCGTCGTAGATCGAGGAGTGGATCAGGGCGCGGGACGGGCAGGTGCACACCTCGCCCTGGTTGAGCGCGAACATCACGAAGCCTTCGACGGCCTTGTCCAGGAACTCGTCGTCGGCGGCCATCACGTCCGGCAGGAAGATGTTCGGGCTCTTGCCGCCGAGTTCCAGGGTGACGGGGATGACGTTCTCGCTGGCGTACTGCATGATCAGGCGGCCGGTGGTGGTCTCGCCGGTGAAGGCGACCTTGGCGACGCGCGGGCTGGAGGCGAGCGGCTTGCCCGCCTCGACGCCGAAGCCGTTGACGACGTTGAGCACGCCCGGCGGCAGCAGGTCCGCGATCAGGTCGATCACGAACAGCAGGCTGGCGGGGGTCTGTTCGGCGGGCTTGAGGACCACGCAGTTGCCCGCGGCGAGCGCGGGCGCCAGCTTCCAGGCGGCCATCAGGACGGGGAAGTTCCACGGGATGATCTGGCCGACCACGCCCAGCGGCTCGTGGAAGTGGTAGGCGACCGTGTCCTCGTCGATCTGGGCGATGCTGCCCTCCTGGGCCCGCACGACGCCGGCGAAGTAGCGGAAGTGGTCGATCGCCAGCGGGATGTCGGCGGCCAGCGTCTCGCGCACCGGCTTGCCGTTCTCCCAGCTCTCCGCGACGGCGACCTTCTCCAGGTTCGCCTCGATCCGGTCCGCGATCCGGTTGAGCACTCCCGCCCGCTCCGCGGCGGAGGTACGGCCCCAGGAGGGCGCCGCGGCGTGGGCGGCGTCCAGGGCCAGTTCCACGTCCGGCGCGGACGAGCGGGCCACCTCGCAGAACGTCTCGCCCGTCACCGGCGACGGGTTGTCGAAGTAGCGGCCGTCCACCGGGGCGACCCAGTCGCCGCCGATGAAGTTGTCGTAGCGGCGGGCGAAACTGACGATGCTGCCCTCTGTCCCCGGCTGCGCGTACACCATGGCGGCTCTCCTCGGTGGCTGACTCGCGGTGGCCCTGCGGTCCCGCGGTCACGTCGTCGTGACGCGGCCCACCTTGCTCCCGGAAGGTTGGCGCGGGGTTGGCGCGGAAGGGGGGCCGGGTTGGCGCGGAGGGGCGCCGCCGTCGCGCGCCGCGCCGCCACCCGTCGCGCAGGACCGCCGTCAGTCCCGCCGGGCAGCCGGCAACTCCCGCCGCGTCGCCGTCAGTCCCGCAGGGCCGCGGTCAGCCGTCCTGCGGCGAGGGCGCGGCGGGCGTCGGCCGGGTCGAGCAGGCGCAGGGCGTGTTCGTGCACCGCCGCGTCGTAGGGAGCCCGGCGGCCGTAGCGCAGGGCGTGTTCGGGGCGGGCGCTCGCCAGGACCGCCTCGCGCACCGCCACTTCGAGCTGGGTGCGCCACTCCGCGATGCCCGGCGCCTCCGACCCGGGCAGCAGCGGGCCGCGGTACAGGCGCAGCGCGCGGTCCACGTCGCCGGCGCCGAGGGCGCGCACTGCCTCCGCGGCGTCGCAGGACACCGGGGCGGTCAGGGCGTAGCGGCGGGTGGTGATGCCGCCCGCGAGGGTCCGGCGCAGGTGGGAGATCTCCGCCTTGAAGGTGGAGGCGGTGACGGCCCGGTCGCCGTACAGGGACGCGCGCAGCCGGTCCGGGGAGAAGCCGTCCGGCTCCAGGGCGAGCAGGGCGAGGATCTCCAGTTGCCGGGGGCGCACGGAGAGGGGGCGGCCGTCGCGTTCGGCCTGCCCGGCCCCCAGGCACCGCACCCGTACCGTGCCGCGCGGGCCCGCGGCGGGAGGGAGGGGTCCGGCGCCGAGGCGGGCCTCGACGGCCGACGCCAGCGACCGCACGGTGGCCATGGCCAGCGGGTGCGAGCGGTCCCAGGTGGTGGACAGGTCCAGTACGCCCAGGACGCGGCCGTCCGGGGCGTGCACGGGGGCGCAGTAGCAGACCCAGCCGTGCAGGGCGGTCACCAGGTGCTCGGCGGAGAAGACGGCGTGCGGCCGGCCGGTGCGCAGCGCGAGGGAGAGCGCGTTGGTGCCCATGGCCTGCTCCTCCCAGCGTCCGCCGGGCGCGAAGTTGACGCGTTCGGCCCGGCGGCGCATGGTCGCGCCGCCCTGGGTCCACAGGATGGTGCCGGACTCGTCGGTGACCGCGATGACGAAGCCGGCGTCGTCGGCGATGCTGTGCAGTTCGTCGGCCAGGTCGTCGACGGGGCCGCGCAGCGGTGAGGCGGCCCAACGGCGGTGCACGGAACCGCCGTCGGCGCCGGGGGCGCTGTCCCGGCCCGGGTCCACGCTGGTCAGCGAGCGCTTCCACGACTGGGCCACCTCGTCCCGCAGCGCCTCAGCCGCCTGCGGCGCGGGCCCCGCGTCCCTCATCCGCGGCACCCAGCGGGACCACGCGTTCTCCAGCGTGGCCCGGCGGCGCGCGAGGTCACTGCGCTGTGACATCTGCCTCCCCTGCCGTCGCGCGGGGCCTCGGGTCGCGCCTGGCTCGGCCCTCGGTCCGACGACAGTGTTATCGGCGAATCCGGCGGCAAAAGCAACCCGGCGGCGCGAGCGGGTTGTTGTGGGACCGCGCGTCGGGCGGGCGCGGCCCCCGCGGCCGCGGACGGACGGGTACCCTGCGGTTCCCGTCGTGCCGCGGGAGCGGTGGGGCGTGGGAGCGGCGGGGGAAGCGATCGAGAAGATCGAGAAGAAGGGGCCCTTCAGCATGCCGGTGCGCGTCGAGCGTCAGGGGTACGTCACCACGGTCGTCCTCTCGCGGCCCGAGGCCCGCAACGCGGTGGACGGCCCGACCGCGGCCGAACTCGCCGCCGCGTTCCGGGACTTCGAGGCGGACCAGCAGGCGAGGGCGGCGGTGCTCTGGGGGGAGGGTGGCACGTTCTGCGCGGGCGCGGACCTGAAGGCGATCGGCGCCCCGCACGGCAACCGGGTCGCGGAGGACGGCGACGGCCCGATGGGGCCGACCCGGATGCGGCTGTCGAAGCCGGTGATCGCGGCGGTCGCCGGACATGCCGTGGCGGGCGGCCTGGAGCTGGCCCTCTGGTGCGACCTGCGGGTGGCGGAGGAGGACGCCGTGTTCGGGGTGTTCTGCCGCCGCTGGGGCGTGCCGCTGATCGACGGAGGCGCCGTGCGGCTCCCCCGGCTGATCGGCGTGGGCCGCGCCCTGGACATGATCCTGACCGGGCGGCCGGTCCCGGCCCGGGAGGCGCTGGAGATGGGACTGGCGAGCAGGGTGGTGGCGCCGGGCCGGGCGCGGGCCGAGGCGGAGGAGCTGGCCGCCGCGATCGCCCGGTTCCCGCAGGGGTGTCTGCGCTCGGACCGGGCGTCGGTGCTGGACCAGGAGGGGCTGACGGAGGAGGACGCCCTGCGCGCTGAACTCCGGCACGGCATGGGGGTGTTGTCCGACAGCCTGGAGGGCGCCGCGCGCTTCGCGGCGGGCGCGGGACGGCACGGCGCGTTCCCGGAGGGGTGAGGAGCCGCCGGGGCGCCGCGACCGGGCGCCGTCACCGCCGGGCGGGACGCGGGCGGGACTGGCCGCGAGACCGTCCGGCGCCTCGGTCCGCCGCGCGAACCGCCCCGCGCCGTAAGGCAGGATGAGCGCTCGCGCCGGATGCGGGTCCTCCCTGGCGAGGGCCGGGCGGACGGGGCGTTCGCACCGTACGGAATCGAGCAGGTGACCACGTGACGCAACTCCCCGTCCGGCCGTCGGCGGCCCCCCGCGCCGCCCTTCGTCTTCCCGGAGGCGACCGGTGACGCACCGCGCCGTGACCCTGGACGATCTCGTGCTCGCCGGCATCGCCGTGGCCGCGGGCCTGGCGGCGGCGTTCCTCTCCCGAGGACTGCTGCGCTGGCTGGCCAAGCACGCCAAGCGGACCCGCTGGAGCGGCGACGACGTCGTCGTGGACGCGCTGCGCACGGTCGTGCCGTGGGCGGCCACAGCGGGCGGCCTGGCGGCGGCGGGAGCCGTGCTGCCGCTGACCCGGACGGTCCAGCACCACCTGGACCAGGTTCTGACGGTGCTGCTGATCTTCGTGATCACCCTGTCGGCGGCCCGGGTGGTCGCCGGTCTGGTGCGCTCGGTGACGCAGTCCCGCTCCGGGGTCGCCGGATCGGCCACGATCTTCGTGAACATCACCCGGATCCTGGTCCTCGCGCTCGGCTTCCTGGTGGTGCTTCAGACGCTGGGCATCTCCATCGCGCCCATGCTCACCGCCCTGGGCGTGGGCGGCCTGGCGGTCGCCCTGGCGCTCCAGGACACCCTGGCCAACCTGTTCGCCGGGGTGCACATCCTCGCCTCCCGCACCGTCCAGCCCGGCGACTACATCCGGCTGAGCACCGGCGAGGAGGGCTACGTCGAGGACATCAACTGGCGGCAGACGACCGTCCGCCAGCTCTCCAACAACCTGGTCGTGATCCCCAACGGGCAGCTCGCCAAGACGAACATGACCAACTTCTCGCGGCCCGAGCAGGAGCTGACGGTACTGGTGCAGGCCGGGGTGGGCTACGACAGCGACCTGGAGCACGTGGAGCGGGTGACGCTGGAGGTCGTCGGCGAGGTGATGACCCAGATCACCGGCGCCCTCCCGGAGCACGAGCCCGCGGTCCGCTTCCACACCTTCGGCGACTCCCGGATCGGGTTCACCGTCATCCTGGGCGTGGGCGAGTTCAGCGACCAGTACCGGATCAAGCACGAGTTCGTCAAAAGGCTGCACCGGCGCTACCGCGCGGAGGGGATCAGCGTCCCGGCGCCGATCCGGAACGTCTCGCTCCAGCAGGGGCAGATCGTCATCCCGCAGCAGCGCGGCGGCGACGACGTCCAAGCCGCCGACCGGGCAGCGGCGGGCTGATCCGGGAGGAGGCGGGCGGCGAGGCCCGAGGCGTCCGGCGGCTGACCCCCGCGCGCTCCCCGCGCCCCCCGCGCCCCGCGCGGCCGCTCGCGCCCTCGCCCGAGCGGGCGCGGCCCGTGCGCGATCCTCGCGATCCGGGCGCCCCGGCGCGGGCCCGCGCGCGGCCCGCCGCGATCCGGTGCGGACCCCTGTCGAGCCCGGCCCGCTCACGAGATATCTTGATGTCGAG
Organism: Streptomyces sp. NPDC046985; assembly: GCF_040644415.1. NCBI lineage: Bacteria > Bacillati > Actinomycetota > Actinomycetes > Kitasatosporales > Streptomycetaceae > Streptomyces > Streptomyces sp. NPDC046985. The sequence continues at coordinate 57,453 of NZ_JBEYWK010000016.1, read as the reverse complement.
CAATGTTGCAGACGTGGAGCGGAGCACCCGGTGACTGACTCGACCATCATCTACACACACACTGACGAGGCCCCGGCCCTGGCGACGTATTCCTTCCTGCCGGTGGTCCAGGCGTACGCCTCGCAGGCGGGCGTCGCCGTGGAGACCCGCGACATCTCGCTGGCCGGGCGCATCATCGCCGTCTTCCCGGAGTACCTGAGCGAGGACCAGCGGATCCCCGACGCGCTGTCGGAGCTGGGCGAGCTGGCCAAGACGCCCGAGGCCAACATCATCAAGCTGCCGAACATCTCGGCGTCCATCCCGCAGCTCAAGGCCGCCGTCGCCGAGCTTCAGGGGCAGGGCTACGCGCTGCCGGACTACCCGGACGACCCGAAGACCGACGAGGAGCGCGAGATCCGCGCCCGCTACGACAAGGTCAAGGGCTCCGCGGTGAACCCGGTGCTGCGCGAGGGCAACTCCGACCGCCGCGCCCCCGCCTCGGTGAAGAACTACGCCAAGACCCACCCGCACCGCATGGGCGCCTGGAGCCCCGAGTCGCGGACCGTCGTGGCGACGATGAGCGCCGACGACTTCCGCTCCACCGAGAAGTCCACGGTGATCGCCGAGGACGGTGCGCTGCGCATCGAGCTGAAGGGCGACGACGGCTCCACCACGGTGCTGCGCGAGTCGGTTCCGGTGCTGGCCGGCGAGGTCGTCGACGCCTCGGTGATGCGCGTCGCCGCGCTGCGCGAGTTCCTCACCGCGCAGGTCGCCCGCGCCAAGGCCGACGGCGTGCTGTTCTCCGTGCACCTGAAGGCCACGATGATGAAGGTCTCCGACCCGATCGTCTTCGGTCACGTGGTGCGCGCCTTCTTCCCGAAGACGTTCGCGCGGTACGGCGAGACCTTCGCCGCGGCCGGTCTCACCCCGAACGACGGCCTGGGCGGCCTCTACAAGGGCCTGGAGGGCCTGCCGGAGGGCGCCGAGATCAAGGCGTCCTTCGACGCCGAGCTGGCCGAGGGCCCGGAGCTGGCGATGGTCGACTCCGACAAGGGCATCACCAACCTGCACGTCCCCTCGGACGTCATCGTCGACGCCTCCATGCCCGCCATGATCCGCACCTCCGGCCACATGTGGGGCCCGGACGGCCAGGAGCACGACACCCTCGCCGTCCTGCCGGACTCCAGCTACGCGGGCGTCTACCAGGCCGTCATCGAGGACTGCCGGGCGAACGGCGCCTACGACCCGTCGACCATGGGCTCGGTGCCCAACGTCGGCCTGATGGCGCAGAAGGCCGAGGAGTACGGCAGCCACGACAAGACCTTCGAGATCCCGGTCACCGGCACGGTCCGCCTCGTCGACCAGGCCGGCGACGTGGTGATCGAGCAGGCCGTGTCCGCGGGCGACGTCTTCCGCGCCTGCCAGACCAAGGACGACCCGATCAGGGACTGGGTGAAGCTGGCCGTCACCCGTGCCCGCGCCACCGGCGACCCGGCCGTGTTCTGGCTGGACGAGACCCGCGCGCACGACGCCCACCTGATCGCCAAGGTCGAGCGGTACCTGGCGGAGCACGACACCGAGGGCCTGGACATCCGCGTCCTGTCCCCGGTGGAGGCCACCAAGCTGTCGGTGGAGCGCATCCGCCGCGGCGAGAACACCGTCTCCGTCACCGGCAACGTGCTGCGCGACTACCTGACCGACCTGTTCCCGATCCTGGAGCTGGGCACCAGCGCCAAGATGCTGTCGGTGGTCCCGCTGATGGCGGGCGGCGGCCTGTTCGAGACGGGCGCGGGCGGCTCCGCGCCCAAGCACGTGCAGCAGCTCGTCAAGGAGGACTACCTGCGCTGGGACTCCCTCGGCGAGTTCTTCGCCCTGGTCCCGTCCCTGGAGCAGTACGCCCAGACCACCGGCAACGGCCGCGCCAAGGTGCTCGCCGACGCCCTCGACCGGGCCACGGCGACCTTCCTCGACGAGGACAAGTCCCCCACCCGTCGCGTCGGCGGCATCGACAACCGCGGCAGCCACTTCTACCTGTCCCTGTACTGGGCGCAGGAGCTGGCCCGCCAGAGCGAGGACGCCGACCTGGCCAAGGCGTTCACGCCGCTCGCCGAGAGGCTCGCCGCCGACGAGCAGCGCATCGTCGACGAGCTGAACGCCGTCCAGGGCAAGCCGGCCGACATCGGCGGCTACTACCAGCCCGACCCGGCCAAGGCCGCCCAGGCCATGCGCCCGTCGGCCACCTGGAACCAGGCGCTGGCCGACCTGAGCTGACCCCGGTCGCTCCCCGGGCCTGACGGCCCGCTCCCGCTGCGCCCCGGCCGGCCTCCCGCCGACCGGGGCGCGGCCGTCCCGGCCGCACAGGCCGCACGGAGCGCCCGGCGGGGCGGAACGCCGCTCCGCGGCCCGCGGAGCGCATGCGTCACCTGACACGACGCGGTCGGCCGCAGTCAGGCCCAGACGACGAGATCGGCCACGGTCAGGCCCAGACGGCAGGATCGGCCACGGTCAGGCCCGGACGGCGGGATCGGCCACGGTCAGGCCCGGACGACGAGATCGGCCGCCGTCAGGCCCGCAGCCACTCGGTGACCACCACGGCGCCGTCGGTGCGCAGGCGCAGCGCGAACGGCCCGGCGGGCGGCGCCGGGGCGGTGAAGCGGCCCAGGTCGTCGGCGGTGAGGCAGGAGTCCGGCCGCGGACCGCGGAGCACTTCGACGCGGGCCGGTCGCGGCGGCATGAGCTGGCCCAGCAGCCCGTCCTCGCCCAGCTCCACGTCGACGGTCAGGTCACCGGCCTGGAAGGTCAGCATCCTGGGGACGTCCGCGGCGCCCCGGACCGGGAGCGCGTCGAGCAGCGAGTCGAAGGTCAGCTCGGCGATCTCGGCGTCGAGGTCGTGCAACGCGTAGGCGTCGAGGGCCAGTCGGCGCAGGGCGGCGGGGACCGGGTCCAGGACGGCGGCGGCCTGCCGCAGCTCCTCCTCCAGCGCCGCGTCGTCGAACCCGTCGCCGCCCGGGGCGCGGTCGCCGTCGTGGTGCGCGCGGTCGTGGCCGGTCATGACATCCCCTGTGCGTCGAGTCGTGCGCGCAGCCGCCGCAGGCAGCGCTGGCGCAGAGGTCCGATACTGCCCACGGCGACGCCCAGCGCGGCGGACGCCTCCTGGTAGCTGGGCGGCGGAGAGGCCATCAGCACCCGCAGCAACTGGCGGCAGCGGTCGCCGAGCCGGTCGAACTCCTGCCACAGCCGCCGGGTCCGCTCGCTCTGCTCGGCCGCCTCCTCGGAGTCGAGCAGCGACTGCTCCGGGGAGCCTTCCTCGCTGACCCGGTCCAGGAGCCGCGGGTCGTCGGTCACGGTCAGCCGGCTCAGGCCGCGCAGCGTCCGCAGGCACTCGTGGCGCGCGGTGCTGGCCAGCCACGAGGCCGCCTTCTCGGGTTCCCTGATCCGGCCCAGGTGCTGGGCGAAGCGGTACCAGACCGTCTGACACACCTCGTGCCCGTCGGCGTCGGAGAGCCGGTGCGCGCGCACCACCGACCACACCAGCGGACTCAGCCCCTCGACTAGCGCCTTCCAGGCCGCGGCGTCGCCGTCGACGGCGGACCGGACGAGGGCGCCGACATCTGCACGTTCCACGAACTCACCCCTCGCGTACGGCAGGTCATCGTACGCCGTGCGGGGGAGGGCGCCGGTCCTCATGCGGGCGACTCCGGCAGGACGACGGGAACCGGCCGCCAGGTCGGCGGCCGCAGCGCCGTGACATGCGCCCCGCGCACCTCCGCGTAGGCGGCGGTGTCGAGGAGCCGGCGTCCGGCGGCGCGCGGGTCGCGCTCCCGGTGCGCCGTCATGCGGGCGGCGACCATCCCGGCGGCCACGGGGGTGGCGAAGGAGGTGCCGCTCCAGTGCGCGTACCCGTCGAACATCACCTGGTCCGCCTTGCCGTCGCCGTCGCGTCCCTCGCTCAGGGCGCCGGTGTGCCGGGGCGACTGGCAGGTGCAGGCGTAGCGGAAGCCGTACCGGCAGGCGTCGTAGGTGGAGTGCTGGTAGACGTAGGGCATCGGGGCGCCGAAGCCGGTGAGGACGCTGACGAGCCGCTCGCCGGGGGCGTAGGCGCGCACCCAGGGGCCGTGGTTGGTGAAGCAGGCGCCGAACTCGCCGTCGCCGCGCAGCGCTCCGACGGACAGCACGCAGTCGGCGTACTCGGACAGCCCGGCGTAGGCGGCGGGCCAGAACGGGGCGGCGCTGGCGTTGTTGCCCGCGGCGGCCACCAACAGCGTTCTCTGGGAACGGAGTTCGCGCATGAAGGCGTCGAGGCCGAGGAGGCCGTCGGCGCGGCCGTTGGAGGTGCCGGCGGAGAGGCTGATGACGTCCGGCCAGCCGTCCCGCTCGACGGCTTCGCTCAGCAGGCGCCCGAAGTCCGACTCCAGGACGGCGCCGGCGTCGTCGAGGGCGCCCCGCACGGTGACGTCGGTGTTCGGGGCGACGGCGGCGACGAGCGCGGCGATGAACGTGCCGTGTCCGACGTACTGCTGGAGCACGCCGTGCTCGTCCCTCTCGCGGACCTGGCCGTCGCCCGCGGTGTGGGCGAGCAGCGGCGCCGCCCGGTAGTCGTGCGTCAGACCGGTGTCGATGACGAGGACGCCGACGGCGGTGGCCGCGTCGTACGCGGCGCCGTCGGGCGCGGGGTTGGCGCCCTGGCTGAGCGGGACGGGCGCCGGCTCGTCGCCGGGGCAGGCGTTGACCGCGAGGGACACCACGTGGTTGCGGCTGACCAGCCGCCGTCCGGCGCGCTGCTCGTGCGGGCGCAGCGCGCGCAGGGCGTGCGCCACCGACAGGTCGCCGCGGTGGTCGCCGTGGCCGGGGTCGCCGACCTGGATCCGGGTGGCGCCGCCCCGGTTGGTCTCCGGGCCCGCACGGCGGACGTGGTCGGGGGTCAGGTCGTCGGCCTCGGTGAAGTGGGCGCGCACGGCGTCCTCCACCAGCCGGGCCTCCTCGCCGTCGCGGGCGAGGACGACCCCCTTCTCGTAGAAGAACTCGGCCGAGTCGTCCGGGCCCATCGCCAGCGGGACGTCGGGCATCGAGCGCTGGGTCTGGCCGAACTGCTCGTGGAATCGCTGCGGCGCCATGGCGTGCGTCCTCCCCTGGGACGGGTGGTCGTACAGTCAGAGCCCCCGCGCCCCCGGTTGATACAGCACCGGACATGTGACGCTGTTCCGGGGGCACTTCGGCGCCACTACCATCCAGCAGGTGACGTCGGGAAGCGAGTCGGTGCTCGAACTGCTGCCGATGGTGTTCGCCGATCCGGGCGGCGCGCTGGCGCGGGCCCGCGCACTGCTGGACTCCGGTCCGCCGCCGTCGCACGCCTGCGTGGCGCACCAGGTGATCGGCATCTGGCAGCGGGACTTCGGCGATCTGCGGCTGGCCCTGCGGCATCTGCGGCGGGCGCGCGACCTGGCGGCGCGGGCCGATTCCGCCGAGCGGGAGGCGGACGTGCTGGCCACGCTCGGGGTGGCGCTGGTGCACGCGGGCCGCACCCCGCAGGGGCTCGCGGCCTTCGAGCGGGGTGTGGCGCGCGGCAGCGGGCACACCAGGGCCCGGGTGCTGTACCGGAGGGCGTACGTGTGGTGGGTGCTGGGCAGGCACCACGAGGCGCTGACGGACGTGCGGCGGGCGGTGCCGGTGCTGCGGCGGGCCGGCGACGTGATCTGGACGGCGCGGGCGCTGACCCTGCGGGCCACCGTGCACCTGGCGCTGGGCGCGGTGGAGCGGGCGGACGCGGACTTCGCGGCCGCCGAGGAGCTGTGGGACACCACGGGCCAGGAGCACGACAAGGCCGACGCGGTGGAGAGCCGGGGCCTGGCGGCGTACCGGCGCGGCGACATCCCGGCGGCGCTGCGCCTCCTGGGCGAGGCCGAGGAGCGGTACGCCGAGCTGGGCACGCCGACGTTCATGCTGAGCGTGCGCCGCTGCGAGGTGCTGATGGCGGCCGGGCTCGCTCCGGAGGCGCTGGCGGAGGCGGACGGCGCCATCGCCGCACTCGACCGCCTCGGCGGTCAGCCGACGCGCAAGGCGGAGCTGCTGCTGGCCGCCGCCCGCGCGGCGCGGCCGGCCGGGGACGCGCCGACGGCGGCGGCGCGCGCGGCCGCCGCCGTGAAGCTGTTCGCGGGGCAGCGGCGGCCCTGGGGAGAGGCGCACGCCCGGCTGGTGCTGATCGAGGCACGGGCCGCCGCCGGCGCCCGGTCCGGGCGGCTGGTGGCGGACGCCGCCGACGTGGCCGGGCGGCTGGCCGCCTTCGGCGCCCCCGCGGCGCCGGAGGCGTCGCTGCTCGCGGGCCGGATCGCGCTGGCCCTGGGGCGGACGGCGGAGGCGGAGAGGCAGTTGGCGGTCGCCGCGCGCAGCCGGAGCGCGGGGCCGCCGCTGGCGCGGATCACCGGGTGGGCCGCGCAGGCGCTGCGGGCACGGGCGGCCGGGTCGGGGCGCGGGGTGCTGGAGGCGTGCCGGCGCGGCCTCGACCTGCTGGACGACCACCGGATGACGCTGGGCGCCTCGGAGCTGCGCGCGCGGGCCACCGCGCAGGGCGCCGAGCTGGCCGCGCTGGCGCAGGAGGCGGCTCTCGCGTCCGGGCGGCCGCGGCGGCTGCTGGTGTGGAGCGAGCGGTGGCGGGCGACGGTGCTGTCCGCGCCGCCTGCCCGGCCGCCCGCCGATCCGGCGCTGGTCAGCGCGCTGACCGCGTTCCGGGAGATCGCGGCCCGCGCGCAGGAGGCCCGCCGGGACGGGCGCCCGGTGCCGGCGCTGGAGCGGGAGCAGCGGCGGCTGGAGCGGGAGATCCGCTCCCGCACGCTGCGCCTGCGCGGTACGGCCCCCGGCGGCGGCGACCGGTTCGAGCCGGGCCGCCTGCTGGAACGGCTCGCCGACGGGTGGCTGGTGGAGCTGGCCGTGCTGGACGGGCGGGTGCACGTGCTGCTGTGCGGCGAGGGCCGGGTGCGGCGCTTCGAGGCCGGGCGGCTGGCGGACGCGGTGGCCGAGGCCGAGTACGTGCAGGCGGGGCTGCGCCGGCTGGCGCATCCGGGCGCGGCGGCCCGGCTGCCGCTGGTGGAGGCGGCCGGGCGCCGTCTGGAAGAGCTGCTGCTCGGTCCGGCAGCCCGGCGCCTGGGCGCGGGGCCCGTCGTGGTGGTGCCGCCGGGCTCGCTGCACCGGGTGCCGTGGGCGCTGCTGCCGTCGCTGCGCGACCGGGTGCTGAGCGTGTCGCCGTCGGCGGGCAGTTGGCTGCGGGCCCGGGAGACGGCGCCGCCGCCGGACAGCCGCCAGGTGCTCGTACGGGGTCCGGGGCTGGCCACCGGCGGCGCGGAGGTGCCGCGGCTGGCCGACCGGTACGCCGCGCCGACCGTGCTGGAGGGCGGGGACGCCCATGTGGCGCGGGTGCTGCGGGAGTTGGACGGGGCGGCGCTCGCGCATCTCGCGGCGCACGGCACGTTCCGCGCGGACAGCCCGCTGTTCTCGTCGCTGGCGATGGCGGACGGTCCGCTGATCGTGCACGACTTCGAGCGGCTGGACCGCAGCCCGTACCGGATCGTCCTCTCCTGCTGCGACACCGCCCGGTTCGCCTCCGTCGGCGCCGACGAGCTCCTCGGTCTGGTCACGGCGCTGCTTCCGCTGGGCACGGCGGGCGTGGTGGCGTGCAGCGCGCCGGTCAACGACGAGGCGGTGGTGCCGCTGATGCTGGCGCTGCACAAGGGACTCGGCGCCGGTCTGTCCCTGGCCGAGGCGCTGCGCGACGCCCGGTCCGCACTGCCGGGGGACGCGGCGCACCGGGCGACGGGCTGGGCGTTCTCGGCGTTCGGGGCGGCTTGAGGGGACGAACGGGACGGTCGGGGCGGGCGCCGGTGCTCCCCGGGGACAGGACGGACGTCCCGGCGGAGGCGCCCGCGGATCGCAGGACCGTGGGATCGCTGGACGGCGGCTCAGTAGCGCAGCACGGCGGCCACGCCGCCGGCCTCCTCCAGCGTCCCCTCGGGCACGAACAGCACGTCGGAGTCCGCGTCGATCGCCCGGTCGACGAGCTGCTCGACGATGTCGGTGGCCACGCCGTACGTGTCGGCGGTCGGCGCCATGTCCTTCCTGGGGTCGGGCAGGGTGACCGGCTGCGGCGCCTCGGCGATCTCCAGCTCCCGCCCCTCGCCGGTGATCCGGCCGCCCAGCACCAGGCCCTCTTCGACCAGCAGTCGCCGCACCCGTTTGTCGGTGACGGCGGTCCACACGTCGACCGGGCCTCCGGCGTACTTGCCCTGCCCCTTCGCCGCGTTCAGCTCGGACACGGCGTCGGCGTCCTGCCGGGCGTGGAACTCGGCCACGACGGGCTGGAGCCGCTTCATGAGGTCGCGCGGCGCGTCCTTGTCCATGCCGGTCAGCGGCAGGGTGCCCGCGATCGTGTTCCCGTGCGCGGTGATCGTCTTGAAGGTCGAGAAGATCTTGTCGCCGCCGATGACGAACAGCGGCAGCCCGGAGTGCTCGGGAAGCGCCTCGCCGAGCCGCCTGTCGACTGTGCGGAGGTACTGCTCGACCCGCTCCTTGTGGCCTTCGTAGGGCGCCGAACGAGGGATCGCACCGGGAATCGCGTCCTCCGGCGAGGGGATCTGCGGGGCGCACGGAAAGCCGTGCTCCTCCACCTGCGTCAGCCGCCGCGCGGAACCCCGGTACAAGCGGCACATCTCCTGGTCGAGGACCAGGACCAGGAACGGCCGGGACCGCTGCTCGGCGGCCACCAGGTACCGCGTCAGGAACGACGCGGCGAACTCCACGCGCGGCTTCACCGGGGCGAGCGAGGTCATCTGCCACACCTGGACCGGCTCGTTCACCGCCAGGTAGACGACCATGGCGTCGTCGGGCGGGAGGGAGTCCATCGACCGCTCGATCACCGCGGGGTCCAGCAGCCGGTCCCGCAACTCCAGCTTCGTCTCCCGCGCCACGTCCGGGTCCTCCGCGAGCCGCCGCTTGGCCTCCGTGACGAGGTCGCGCAGCAGGATGCGGTCCTTCTCGCCGTGGGGGAAGTCCGGATCGGTGGGCATGACCAGCGTGACGGCGGGGTAGGGCCGCGGCTCGCTCAGGTCAGCGCGGATTTCGGGAGACATGTCGGAGGTATGCACCAAGTCAGCGTCGCATCGCGCCCAGGCGCACGCACCTCGGAGAAGCGGTGCGTCAAGGCCCGGTCGCGGCCGCCGCAGGCCGGTCGCCGCCCAGGTCCGCCCGGCGTACGGTGGACGGACAGCCACGGACGGCCTGGCGGGCCGACGCGCGGCCGGCCGACGGCGCAGACCTGAGGCAAGGAGACGTGCCATGCGGAAGAACTCGCCCGTGAAGGGGCATCACGGTCTGGGCGCCCGCGGACAGGGCAAGCTGCTCTACTACCACACGCAGATCCCCCAGGCGGCCGCCCGGCAGGCGAAGAGCCAGCTCCCGAACCGCCGTCAGCAGCACGACCACCGCCAGACCGACGGCCGCTGGGCGCCCTGACTCCCCTCCTCGGGAGCGTCGCGGCCACGATTTGGACGCTGATCCGAATACTCCGTTCTCGCGAGTCCGTTCTAGGCTCGAACGGGTCTGATCCGGCACGCCGGTCCCTGCGCTCGGCCATTCGGTGGATTGTCGGTGCTTCGGAGTTTCGGCATGCGCGCGCGACGGACGCTGCTGCCATCTTGAGGGCGACCGTGTACCGCCATGCCGGAAGGCGCCCATGCCCCTCACCTCCGCCAGCCAAGACGTGACCATTTCATCGCAGCGGCGGCCTGCCGACGCTCACTCCGCTGACGACCACCGCACCAAGAGACCCTTTCACGACGCCTGGTGGATCTGGGCGATGTCCGGCGCCTTCTTCTGCGTCTACGCGACCCTGTCCCTGCGGATCCATCACCGCTTGCTCTCCAACAGCTACGACCTCGGAATCTTCGATCAGGTCGTACGCTCCTACGCGGACGGACACCTGCCCGTCTCCGAGCTGAAAGGACCGGGCTTCCCCGTTCTCGGGGACCACTTCTCCCCGGTCCTGGCGCTGATCGCGCCCTTTTACCTGATCTGGCGATCGGCTGGGACGCTGCTCGTGGTGCAAGCCGCGCTGATCGCCTCCAGCGTGATCCCGGTGGCACTCTGGGCGCGGCGGTCGCTGGGCTCCAGGGCAGCCGCGGTGATCGGCGTCTGCTACGGCCTGTCCTGGGGCATCGCGAGCGCTGTCGGCTTCGACTTCCACGAAGTCGCGTTCGCCGTGCCGCTGCTCGCCTTCTCGCTCTCGTCCCTCGGACAGGACCGGCTGACCGCCGCGGCGGTCTGGGCGTATCCGCTGCTCCTGGTGAAGGAAGACCTCGGGCTCACGGTCCTGGTGATCGGCCTGCTCATCGCCTGGCGCGGGGCCCGCACGCTGGGGCTCGTGACCGCCGCGGTCGGCCTGACGGGCGCCCTGCTGGCGCTGCTGGTGATCCTGCCGGCCTTCAGTCCGAGCGGATCGTTCGCCTACTGGTCCTTCCTCGGGGGGTCCACCGGCGCTGTCGGCGCGCACGGCGGCGGAGTGCTGGACGTGCTGTACCAGGGGACGGTCGGCCTCCTCTCCCCGCAGGCCAAGATGCAGACGCTCGTCTGCGTCCTGGCGCCGTCGCTGTTCCTCGCCCTTCGGTCTCCGCTGCTGCTGACCGCGCTGCCGACTCTCGTGTGGCGGTTCCTCTCCAACGACTACGTGCACTGGGGGACCGGCTACCACTACTCCCTGGTGCTGATGCCGATGGTCTTCTGCGCCTTCATCGACGCTCTGGTCCGGCGGGGGACGGCGCCGCGCAGCGTCCGCCGGTATCTGGCCGGGGCAGCGGCGGTCACCCTGCTGACGCTGCCGAACTTCCCCTTCTGGCAGCTCGTCTCCCCGGCCGCCTGGCGGACCGATCCACGCGTCGCCGTGGCCCACAGCGTCATGCGGACCATCCCCGACGGGGCCACCGTCCAGGCCTCCACGTACCTGGTCCCCCAGCTCACCGACCGCACCAGTGTGAGCCTGTTCGGCTTCCCGGCGAGCCGCCCCAGTCCGCAGTGGATCATGGTGGACACCTGGGTGCCGGAGCGCCTGCGCTGGCCGTTGAGCTACGAGGCCGAGCGCGACGCCCTCGCATTGGCCCATCGCCAGGGATACGACACCGCGGCCGAGCGCAGCGGCTTCGTCCTCCTCCATCTGACGCACGGCTCCGGCGCCGGCTTCACCGGCCTCGGCGGCTACCACAGCTCCGTCGGGCACGAACGGTGACGAGCGCCGAGGCCGCCCCGCGGGCGCGAGCAGCCGCTTCACACCGGAGAGAAAAGCGAAAGGCGGCACCCTCATGAAGCAGTCGATCTGCCTCTGCATGATCGTCAAGAACGAGGCAGACGTAATCGAGCGATGCCTCGCGTCCGTGCGCGATCTGGTGGACACCTGGGTCATCACGGACACCGGCTCGACCGACGGAACCCAGGACGCGATCCGCCGGGCGCTCGACGGAATCCCCGGGGAACTCGACGAGCAGTCCTGGGTGAACTTCGGGCACAACCGCACGCTGAACATCCAGAAGGCACGCGGGCGGGCCGACTACCTCCTGCTCCTCGACGCCGACCACGTCCTCAGACGCGCCGGCGCGCTTCCGCGACTCACCGCGGACTCGTACATGCTCCGGCACGCCCTCTCCACCGAGTACCGGATCAAGCGGCTGGTCCGAGGCGACCTGCCGTGGCGGTACGAGGGCGTCACCCACGAATACCTCACCGCCGACCGGGACGACACGCAGGAGAACTTCGACGCCCTGGTCATCGAGGACCACGCCGACGGAGGCTCACGCCACGACAAGTTCGAGCGGGACGCCCGCCTGCTGCGCGCCGAGAGGAAACGCGATCCCGCCAACGCGCGCACCGTCTTCTACCTGGCCCAGACCATGCGCGACATGGGCGACAGCAAGGAGGCCGTCAAGCTGTACGAACAGCGTGCCGCCATGGGCGGCTGGCAGGAGGAGGTCTACGTCTCCCTGCTGCAAGCCGGAGTCCTGCGCGCCGACACCGGTGACTGGCCGAACGGAATGGACACGCTGACCCGGGCCTGGGAGTGCCGCCCCCGGCGGCTGGAAGCCTGCTACGAGCTGGTGTCGCGACTGCGCACCATGGGCCGCTATCACGCGGCGCACGCGCTCGTGTCCACCGTGCTGAACGCCGAGCAGCCCGATGACATCTTGTTCACGCAGCCCTGGGTGTACCGATGGGGACTGCTGGCGGAATTCTCCATCACGGCTTACTGGGTGGGCGATTACCGGGCCTCGCTCGACGCCTGCGACCGCCTGCTGGCCCTGCCTGACCTGCCCGCCGCCTATCGCAGCCAGACGGTGGCCAACCGGGAGTTCGCCGTCCGCGGACTCGCCGACGCCTCGCTCAGCGACGTGCCGGCCACCTTCCGGCTCACGCGGCAGACGCGCATGCAGCCCTGCTGACGCGGGAGGGACCGACGGCGGCGGGCCGACCAGGTGCTGGTCGGCCCGCCGCCGTTCTTTGTGCGAGCACTTTCAACTCCTGAAAGTACGCGTTGTGTTGACGGAAAAGCGGTCGTCCTGGCTCATCGGGCCGCGCATCCGTCAAGCCGCCGACCGAGCGGATGGTCAGACTATTCTTAGACTCTTTGGTTGACTTAAAAAAACTCCGTGAAAACCCGGTCGTGTTGCGGGGCATGTCGTTGGCACATGCGGTGTCATTGCTCCGACGTCATTCCTCGCAGTTCCCTTGAGAAAGGCACGGTGGGTTTAGTGCGTGGGGCTGTTAAAACCAGCGGGATCTCTTCGCTGGTCCTCGGAGCCGTGAGTCTCGGCCTTACCTGGGGGCTGTGCGCCCCCGCTTCTGCGCAGGCGCAGTCCGTCGCCGGCATCGCGCAGACCAGGGCCGCCGCTTCCCGGGCTGCTCAGATCGCTCCCGAAGTGGAGGTGAAAAAGGCGCGAGCGGCGGTAACGGGCACGGTCACGGCCCGCATCGGCGTCAACGTCCGCGAGTACCCGTCGACCAACTCGGCGATCGTGGGCTCGTACCCGTACCACGCTCAAGTCAGCATCGAGTGCTGGGACGTGGGCACGCCAGTGAACGGAGAGACCGTCTGGTACCGACTGTCGAACCACTCCGGGTGGGTGTCCTCCTACTACGTCGCCGCAAGGGGGGTTCCCTACTGCGGAGGGGGCTCCGGCACGCCGGGTCCCACCGGCCCGGCAGGCTCGACGGGTGCGACCGGCCCCCAGGGGATGAACGGTCAGAACGGCGCGACCGGCGCCATGGGCACCAACGGCGCGACCGGCGCCACGGGTGCTAACGGCGCGACTGGCGCCACCGGCGCCCAGGGCGTGCCCGGTGTCAACGGCACCAACGGCACCAACGGCGCCACGGGCGCTACGGGTGCCACCGGCGCCCAGGGCGTGCCTGGCATCAACGGCGCGACCGGCGCCACCGGCGCTCAGGGTGTACCCGGCGTCAACGGCGCGACCGGTGCCACCGGCGCTCAGGGCGTGCCCGGCGTCAACGGCACCAACGGTGCCACGGGCGCCACCGGTGCCCAGGGCCTGCCCGGCGTCAACGGCACCAACGGCGCCACGGGCGCCACGGGTGCCACCGGGGCCACGGGTGCGACTGGTGCCACTGGTTTGACTGGCGCCCAGGGCGTGCCCGGCGTCAACGGCGCCACGGGTGCCACCGGTGCCGACGGCGCCACGGGTGCCACCGGTGCGACCGGCACCACCGGCGCCCAGGGCGTGCCCGGCATCAACGGTGCCACCGGCGCGACTGGCGCGACCGGCACCACCGGCGCCCAGGGCGTGCCTGGCATCAACGGCGCGACCGGTGCCACTGGCGCGACCGGCACCACCGGCGCCCAGGGCGTGCCTGGCATCAACGGCGCGACCGGTGCCACTGGCGCGACCGGCACCACCGGCGCCCAGGGCGTG
>NZ_JBEYWK010000016.1:0-43424 GCF_040644415.1 Streptomyces sp. NPDC046985 | reverse complement strand
GCGTGCCTGGCGTCAACGGCGCGACCGGTGCGACTGGCGCCACTGGTTTGACCGGCGACACCGGCCCGACCGGTCCGACCGGTCCGACCGGCGCCACCGGGCCGGCCGCGTAAGTAAGGCCCGCTGACCCTTTGAACAGCCTGTACCCCTCGCCTTGGGCGCGTGGTACAGGCTGTTCCTTTGTCCCTGGCGCGATCCGCCCGCACGCGGTGTTTCTCGGAGCTGCCGCCATAGCGTCAGCCGGCGTTCCGCCGCACCGCGCAGGCCCTCGATGACTGCGGGGCCGGGGGCGGCACGCTCCGGCGCGCACCGATTTCCCCACTCGGCAACGTCCATGACCCCCATTTGGATACAATCCTACCCTCTGGGCAGAATGTTCGAATCGCCGCCGCGTGGGGCCACGGAGGGCAACAGGACCATGACGACCGACCCCGACGCACCGTTCTCCTGGGCTGCCGAGCTCACTTCAGACGATGCTCCGCAACAGCCGGTCTTCTGGTTCGCGCTCGCGCAGACGCATGTGGAGAACGAGCGGCCCGATCTGGCGCTGGAAGCCCTCACCACCGCGATCGGTCTCGCTCCGGACCCCGCGGCCGAGGCGGGCGCCTCGTCTCACCCCGGCGCCTCCCGCCCCGACCTCGCCTCCCTCTACTCTCTGCGCGCCCGCGCCCACGACATGTCCGGCCGCCTGCGCGAAGCCATAGCCGACCTGTCCCAGGCCATCGAGTTCGGGCCGGACGACCACGAGGCGTACACCGATCGCGGGGTGCTGTGGCAGCGGACCGGCGCCATGGGCGCCGCCCTGCGGGACTTCGCGCGGGCGCTCGAACTCGAACCCCGTGACACGAAGGCCCGGTTCAACCGGGGCAATGTCTACGACGCGCTCGGTCTGCACGCGAAGGCGGTCGAGGAGTACGACGCGGCGATCGGGCTCGACGGCGCCTACGTGATGGCGTACGCGAACCGCGGCGCGACGTACGTGGCGTTGGGGCTGCTGCAGAAAGCCGCCGACGACTTCACCCATGCGATCCGGCTCATGCCCGGAGAGCTGATCCCGCGGCTCAACCGGGCGATGGTCCACTTCCGTATGCGTCGGTACGCCGAGGCCGTCGGCGACTTCGAGGAGGCGCTGGCGCTGCGGCCGCCACCGGACGGGGGGTACACCGAGCAGGCCGAATGCCTTCTGCGCATGGAGCGGCCGGACTTGGCGCTGGTGTTCCTCGACCTGGCCGCACGGGCGGGAAGCCGCGACGCGGCCGACCGGGCGGCCGCAATCCGGGCCGAGCGGTGAACCGAGAAGAAACCGGCCTCACGTGATAGCCGGCGCCGGCGCCCCGGCCGGAGGGCGGGTGCGAAGTCCGCCAGACGCCGTCGGCGGGCGGCGAGACACGGGCCCGCGCCCGCGCGGCGCCGCACCCGCTGACGCGCGACGAACTGGCCGACCTCCAGTGGTACCACGAGGACTCTCCGGCCGACGGCTGCGCGCGGGAGGGCGTCCGCGCCCTGGAGAGCGAACTCGCGCAGGCGCTGGACTGTTTCCCGGGCCCTCCACGCGCCCGGCTCGCCCTGCTCACCTTCTTCAGCGGCATGTTCACCGAGACCACCGTCCGCTGCCTCGGGGAGCGCGACCGGTCGTGGGCGGTCGAGGAAATCAAGGGCATCACGGCGCTCGACCTCGTCTCACTGCTCTGTGAGTTCGCCGAGTCGGGCTGGCTGAAGCCCCTGCCCGGCGGCTGCTTCGTGGCGCACCCCCTGCTGCCGTCGCTGATGCGGCCGCACTTCACCCGGCTCTACGGCCGCCGCACCGAGCGCGTGGTGCGCGCCGTCGTCGAAGTGAGGGCCGCACCTGACCGGCGTCAGAACCCGGGCGTCGCGACCTTCGGCTCGTCGGGGTCCGGCCTTCGCTGATACGACGGCCGCCGACGCCGCCCTGGGTCCACGATCGTGAGCGGTCTGGTCGTGCGCTGTGTCCGGCCGCGCGACGGCTCTCTCACGGGGACGCTGGTGACGGCCCGTCAGAGGGGTCGCCCGCGGTGAGCTGATTCCGTACGTGCCGGGGCACGCGCAGGCCGCGGCGGCGAAGGCCGTCGAGGAAACGTGCGAGCAGCGGGTCGGGTTCGGCGGTCGTCACCGCGACCAACTGCCTGACCCACCGTGGGGTGAACGAGCGCACCGCCCCCGGGAAGCCCTCGCTGACCGCGCTGACCGGGCCCACGGCGATTCCCAGGCCGGCCGCGGCGAGTTGGGGCGCCGCGGCCGTCACGGAGGTCCGCATCACCGTCTCCAGGTGGACCCCGGCGCGGGCCAGGGACTGGTCCAGCCAGACGCTGAGGCCGTTGTCGGATGCGAAGTGGACGAGCGGCGCGCCTTCGAGACTCTCCAGACGCACCGCAGGCTGCTCGGCCAGCGGGTGGTTGGCGGGGGCAGTCAGCACGATCTCCTCCTCGGCGATGGCCGTGATCGTGAAGTGGTCTGACGGGGCGCCGGGCACCAGGGCCACGTCCACTTCGTCGGAGTCGACGAGACCGAGCACCTCGTCCATCGACGTGGATTCGCGCAGGGTGATCGCCACCTGGGGGTGCTGGCGGCGCCACTCGCAGATCACCGGGGCGAGCAGGGGCACGCTCAGGCTCTGCGCACAGGCCAGCCGCAGCATCCCCCCGGCGGCCTGACCGGCCGCACGTGCCGACCTCACCGCGGAGGAGGCCGCATCGAGCGCCCGTCGGGCGTCGGCGAGCGCGGCACGCCCCGCGGGGGTGAGCTTCACCCCCCGGGGTTCGCGGCGCAGCAGGACCGTCCGGGTCTCGCGCTCCAGCGAGGCGATCTGATGGGAGACGGCGGGCTGCGAGGAATGCAGCAGCAGTGCGGCCTGAGTGATCGATCCGGTGTCCGCGACGGCGACGAGACACTCCAGCGCGCGAAGAGAAACCATCTGCTCAATTTATCGCAGGCCTTCGAAAGATGAATCTTCCCGAGGGAAGCCCGGGGGAACCCGGATCGCTGTACCGGACAGCATCTCGTCGCATTAGGCGCGAGGGCGCACACGGGAAGGCGAATTCCATGGCACAGACCTTCGTCACGGGCGGTTCGGGGTTCATCGGTCAGGTGCTGGTGCGGCGGCTGCTGAGCGAGGGCCACACGGTCCGTGTTCTGGTCAGAAGCGAGGCGTCGGCCGCGAAGGTGTCGGCGTTGGGCGCGGAGCCCGTGCGGGGCGAGCTGACCGAGCCTGCCACGTGGAGCGACAGGGTGACGGGCAGCGACGTGGTGTTCCATCTGGCCGCCGAGACGGACATCACCGCTGATCGCGAGCGTCACGAGGCGGTGTCGGTGCACGGCACCCGGGCAGTGGTCGAAGCGGCGCGCGACGCGGGCGTTCCGCGGTTCGTGCACTGCGGGAGCGAAGCGGCGCTGCTGGCAGGCGAACCGCTGGTGGACGTCGACGAGAGCGCTCCGCTTCGGCCGGACTCCGAGGCCGCCTACTGCGCGACGAAGGCGGCCGCCGAGCGGATCGTGCTGGACGCGAACGCCCCCGGCTTCGCCACGGTCTCCGTCCGCCCGCGGTTCGTCTGGGGTCCGGGCAGCATCCTCACCGAGGGCCTGGCAGCGGCGGCGAAGGCGGGTCAGTTCGCCTGGATCGAGGGCGGCCGGCACACGACCGACGTCACCTACGTGGACAACGCGGTCGAGGGCCTCGTGCTCGGGTGGACGCACGGCCGGCCGGGACAGGCGTACTTCGTCACCGACCAGCACCGGGTCGTCCTGCGCGAATTCCTGGAGACGCTGTTCGGGATCTACCGCGTCGACGCGCCGATCCCCGACCTGGACGCCGAGGCCGCCGCCCGCGAGATCCCCGTACCCGCCCGGTGGTTCCTCGGCCAGGACTGCATCCTGCGGACGGACAAGGCCGCGGCCGAACTCGGATACAAGCCCGTCGTCTCCTACGACGCCGGTCTGGACGCCGTCAGGGACTCGGTGGCCGACAGCGCGTGAATCGCGACGCACGCACCAGATGAAGAGAAGACGTCAGACGAAAGGCGGATCACAATGAGGATCGTCACGATCGGAAGAGGAATGATCGGCGGGGGGCTGGCCGGCCTGTGGCGGGCGGCGGGCCACGACGTCGAGGAACTCGGCCGTGACGGCGGGGACGCCTCACACGCGGACGTCGTCCTGGTGGCCGTTCCCGGCGACAAGATATCCGACGCCCTGAGCAAGGTGACGGGGATCGAGGGGAAAATCGCCATTGACGCGACTAACATCATGCCCGCGCGTCAGGGCGATTTCCCGTCGTACGCGGAAGAGGTGAAGTCCTTCACCCACGCTCCGGTCGCCAAGAGTTTCAACATGAACTTCGCGGAACTGTTCGACGCGGTGCACGAGCAGCGGGTGCGCCCGAGCAACTGGTACGTCTCGGACGAGGGGGCCCGCGAGGTCACCGAGCAGCTCATCCGTGACGCCGGCTACGACCCGGTGCGCGTCGGGGACCTCTCACGAGCCCGTGACTTCGAAGACGCGGTCTGGCTACTCATGGGCGTTCAGCCGACCGGCGGCGTCTTCTACCGGTTCGCCGTCCCGGGCGAACTCTGACCGAACGCCATGGGCCCGGAACGGCGCCCGGCGGTCGGCATGCCACCGGTCACCGGGCGCGCTCGGCCGCCAGTGACTCGCAATTGAAAAACCACGAAAGAGAATCGACCGTGTATGACAAGGTAAAATGGCCCGAGCGGTACGACCCCAAGACGTCGGCGATCTACGCGCTCAACGACATCGACGTGAAAGCGTCGCCCGAAGTGGTGTGGAGGCTGCTCGTCGAGGCCGAGAACTGGTCCAGCTACTTTCCTCCGGAAGACCAGGTCAAAATCCTCGGCGGTGAGCCGGAACTGGCGCTCGGAACCAAGTTCAGCCGGGTGACGGTCGGCTTCCCGATGGCTTTGAACGTGACGGAGTACGAGCCGTTCAGCAGGCTGGCGTGGGAGACGGCAGTCGACGGGGACGACACCGGTTCGAGCGCGTATCACGGCTGGGTGATCACGCCCACGGACGATGGTTGTCACGTGCTCAGCGAAGAGACCCAGCAGGGTCCCTTCTTCCTTGAGGAACTGGGACGCAAGGATCCCGGTGCGCTCTACCGCTACCACCAGGACTGGGTCGAACGCCTCGGCCGCGCGGCAGAGGCAGAGGCGGCCAAGCCCGCGGACTGAGAGCGGACCATGCGTAGGGGCCCGTCAGCTTGTCGACGGGCCCCTACGCTGTGCGCACCGCACGGATCGCTTCAAGGGCGCTGGGCGGACGCCTCGCGCTGCACCGCCACTGCGGAGAGGTCGGCGAGGAGCTGCTCGTGGGTGCGCCAGAACGCGTCAGGCGCCTGTTTCGCCAGCTCGATCCAGAGAGGGCCCTGCATGGTCTCCTCGGTCCACAGGTGGCACCCGTCAGGCAACGGAGTGATGATCCATGCGTGGTAAGCCCGAGAGGCCGGGTCGGATTTCGGACCGCCGCCCCAGGCTATGCGCGTGAACGGTTCGCACTCCTCGACGCGGGCACGCACGTACTGGCCGGCCAGGTTGGTCTCGAACTGCGTGCCCAGTCGCAGTGCGTCGTGCCCCTCCGGCAACTGCACGTGCTCGACTCCGGGATAGAAGCCGGGCCAGGCCGAAGGGTCGACGAGCAGGGCCCAGACAGTCTCGGGAGAGGCGGCCGTCACCAGCTCGTTCGTGAAATGGATCGGGGACTTGCTGGGAGTCATGGATTCAGGCCAGCGTATGGCTTCGAACATGTCAGCCTCCTCCGGCGGGACACGAGGAATGCGGAACTGCCCGGCCTCGGAACAATCCATTGATCCGCATGCAGACCCGGCCACCTGTCGTCGGCTGCCGCTTCCCCCATCCGAGTCACGCGAAATCAGGGGCGGAAACACCGCGAGTCGATCACCTTTCGAATGGCCGCCATAAAAAGCCTGCATACTTTGTCGGAGATGCGCCCGGCGTCTCCGGGAAATCCAAAATTCGAGCACGCGAAACGCTCGGCCGCGCAGGTCGGCCGAGCGTCTGCGTCACGTGCTCACCGTCTGATCGGCACGACAGCGTGTCACGATGATCTTGAGACGCCGCCCGTGAGCGCGCTCGACGGATTCAGGCGCGCTGTGGCCAGCGCGGAAATGCGCGTTCCCTGCCCGCGACGGCCGGGATCGCCGCGGCGATCAGGAGCCCCAGGGCGACCCATGGAAGGGAGGCGACACCGAGCCCTCCGAGCAGGAGGCCGCCGAAGACGCCTCCGGCCGCGATGCTAAGATTGAAGACGGTCACGACGATGGACTGGACCCCGTCCGTGCCGGCCGCCCGGACGCTGGCCGTGAGGAAGAGGGTCGCGGAGCCGCCGAACCCGAAGCCCCACGCGGCGGCGCCCAGGTACAGGATCACGGGGCTCACCTCGACGAACCCGAGGACGAGAGCGCTGGCCCCAACGATGAGCGTGCTCGCCACAGTCAAGCGGCGGTGGTGCGGGTCGATGTGTTTTCCCGTGGCCAAGATGCTGAGCAGCGCTGTGACGCCGAATACCAGAAGCACCAGTTCGATCTGACCGCCGCCGACACCCGCGGATTCCGTCAGCGGACCGATGTACGTGTAGAGGATGTTGTGGGCGACCATGTATCCGGCCACGACGAAGAGAATCAGACGTACGCCGGGCGTGCGGAGAATGGTCCGGACAGGAACATGCCCGCCCTCCGGACGACCGGGGATATTGGGCAGCGAGGTGTACGCCCAGGCGATCAGGGCGATGCCCGCGGCCGCGGTGGCGCCGAAGGTCGCATGCCACCCGGCCGCGTTTCCCAGAAGGGTTCCCGCCGGAAGGCCGAGCGAGAGGGCGACGGGTATGCCTGCCATCGCCAGGGTGATCGCCTTGCCCTGGAGTTTCGGGGGAGCGATCCGGGCCGCGTAGCCGCCGATGTTCGACCAGACCAGTCCCGCTCCGACGCCGCCGACGAAACGGGCGACGAGGATGACCGTGAAGCTGCTCATGAATGCGGCGACGGCGTTCGCCAGAACGAAGGCGGCCAAGCCGGAGACGATCACCGTGCGCCGCCCCCAGTTCTTCAGCAGAGCGTTGAGCGGGATCGCGGTGAGAGCCGTCGCGAGTGCGTACACGGTGATGGTCTGGCCGACTACGGATTCCGACAGCCCGAGACTTTTGGACATTTCAGGAAGCAGACCGGCGGGAACCGTCTCATTCAGGATTCCCAGGAATCCGGCTGCGAACAACGCCAGCAGGCCGGGCAGGGGAAGCCTTGTTCTTTCGCGAACAGGGATTGCTTGGCGGGTCGCCGACGACATGGTTGAGCCTTCCGAAGAATGGACGATGAACTTGCCGTCGTGGCTCAACCTGACTGCTGGGGCGGCGATTCCCGAAATTCGGGCACCGCGACCTTCGATTCTTTTGGGGCTGGCATCTATTGATTCGATGGCCGTCGCCGTCGCCCCGCGCGCGTTGCCAAGCCTGGTCGTCGGGCCCCGTTGATCTCGGTCAAGGACGCCGTTCCCCGACCGGTCCCCAAAAATGATCAAGGGCCGGTTTCGGATGCCTCCGAAACCGGCCCTGATCTGCGACTGTCTCCAGTCGGGACGACAGGATTTGAACCTGCGACCCCTTGACCCCCAGTCAAGTGCGCTACCAAACTGCGCCACGTCCCGTCGCGCTCACATGCGGTGACCCGGGCGAACGCGTGAGTCAACACTACCGCACCGCTCGGGCCGCCTCCGACGGGGACTCGCCTCCGTCGTCGGCGGCTTTCGGACGGCGAGATCCGGGGCCCGGCCGGCGTCCCTCGGGGCCCGGCGCGCCACCGGACGCCCCAGTCCCCCCAAGCCCTGGGACGGACCCGCCGTCCCTGGGACGCGACCGGGACGCGGGGACGGCATCGGCGGGGCGCGGCGCGGAAACGCTGGGCCTCGTCAGGTGATCACAGCACGTGGTCACGGCAACGACAGCCCGGAGGTTTCCATGATCCGACGGACCCTCACCGGCGGCCTGCTGGCCGCCGTCACGGCCCTCGCGCTCGTCCCGAGCGCCGACGCGGCCACTGCCGCGCCCGCTCCGCGCCTCGCCGCGTCCGCGACCGCGGCGCAGGCGCCCGTCCCGGCGGGCGCCGGCCTCTCCCACAGGCACCGCCGCCCGCACTACCCGGTCGGACGGGTGGTCACCCGCGGCGCCTGGCTGAGCGTCCACTCCGGACCCGGCGCCGGATACCGGGTGATCGGCTACCGGCGGTCGGGCAGCCTGGTCGGGCTCGCGTGCCGTACCTACGGGTCCTGGGCGCACGGCGCCCACCAGTGGTACCGGCTCGCACACGTGCGCGGCTACGTCTCGGCGCGCTACGTGCGGTTCCGCGGCGCCCTTCCGTGGTGCTGACGCCTGCCCGGCAGCGCACCGCCCGCTGCGGCGGGGCCCGTCGCGGGAACCACGCGTTCCCGCGACGGGCCCCGCCGCGTGGACCCACCGGCGCGCCGCGTCCGGCTCACCTTCCTCACACCCACGACATGTGTGGCGCCGCCCTCGACCAGGGAATCCATTGCACCAACCGGGGCGAAACGCCCAGAGCGGGAGTGGAGTCGGGAGCAGCACCATGCCCTTTCCCTTGCAGGCGGCGCCGCAGTCAGCGCAGCAGGCGGCGCCGTCGACCAGGCCGCTGGCCGCGGCCCTCAGCGAGCTGAGGAGCCGTACGGGCCTGAGCCTGGCGGCTCTCGCCGCGCGCACCCCCTACAGCAAGTCCGCCTGGCACCGGTACCTGACCGGGGCGAAGCGACCGCCTCGCTCAGCCGTGGAAGCACTCGCCAGGCTTGCAGACGCCGACCCTGCGCCCGCGCTGGCCCTGTGGGACGCAGCGGACGAGACCACCGCCGCGTCGGCAGACGTCGACCGGGCCGACGTCCAGCCGTCCGGCGCGGAGCCGTCCCCCGCCGAGCCGGGCGGCGCCGAGCCGGGCGATCCGGTCGCCGCGCGCACACGGCGGCAGGCGTTGGCGCCGACGCTCGCGCTGCTGGCCTCGGTCGCCCTCGTCGTCGCGGCCCTCGCCGCCTCCTCGCTCGGCGGCGCATCGGCCGCCCGGCGCGTGTCCGTCTCCCCGAGGTGTCAGGTCCACTCCTGCCAGGGCGGGTTGCCCGGCGCCTCGGTCTGCGCGGCGGACGCGCGGACCGAGAGCGCCGCGCGCGACGCGGCGTACACCGTGCGGCTGCGCTGGTCGCCGTCCTGCCGCGTCGCCTGGTCGCAGGTGGCGGTGCGCGGCGGGGGCGCGCGGAAGATCTCGGTGCGGACGCGGACCGACGTCCTCTCGGCCCGGTACTCCGCCGGTGACGCCCGCGGCGACACCAGTCCGATGCTCGCCGTCCGCTCGCCGCGCGGCGTGGAGGCGTGCGCCGAGGTGCGGGGCGAGGTCGCGTGCACGGGGCTGGACGAGGATGCGGGAGAGGACGACTGAGGCGCCCCGGGCGCGGGGCCGCAGCGGCGGGCCTGGTCGGGCCGGGGGCCTGGACAGGCCGGGGGCGTGAACGGGTCGCGGGCTTGGGCAGGGCGGGGCGTGGACAGGCCGGGGGCGTGAACGGGTCGCGGGCTTGGGCAGCGCGGGGCGTGGACAGGCCGGGGCGTGGACAGGCCGGGGCGTGAACGGGTCGCGGGCATGGGCAAGCGGGGCGTGGACAGGGCGGGAGCCGTGGCGCCGTCGCCCAGCCGGGCGGAGACCTCGTCCGGCCCGCGGGCCGTCACTTGATGAGCGCGTTGGCCACGACCACGATCAGGCCGAGCAGCGCGTCCGTGGCGCCGCCGACCAGCGCTGCGGGCCAGCGGCGCCCCGCCCACCGGGCGGAGATCAGGCCCAGCCCGAACAGCATGCCGATGTTGAAGGCGAACGCCGGGTACTCCACGCTGCGCGCGGGCCACCAGCCCCAGCCCGCGCCCGCGAGGATCAGGACGCTGGGCAGCATGGCCACGACCAGCGGCCATTCGGCGGCCAGCGCGCGCACGGCCTGCCCGCGCCGGTGCGGTTCCCGCTCGGCGATGAAGTGGGCGTAGCCGTGCGCCAGGGCGGAGGCGAAGGCGGTCACCAGCAGCCAGACGGCGTCGTAGCGCCGGCTGGCCCGTGACTCGTGCCCGGCCACGCTGAGCGCGGCGACCATGGCGCTGGCCACCACGGCGCCGTACACACCGCCGAACAGCAGCGGCGCGCGGGCGTCGTGCGCGGTCCGCCGGGGAGCGGCCGTCGTGGGCTGCGCCATGGGCCGTCTCCCTCGCGGGCGGATGCGGACGGGTCGCCTCTACGATCACCCGGCCCGTCCGCGCCCGCCACTTCGCGGTGCGCCGCCGGGGAGGGGACGGCGCGTCCGGGCGCCTGCGCCGTCCCCGCGCACACTGTGCAGGCCGTGCAGGCAGGACGTCGCCCGGCCCGGCGGGAGTCCGGACCCTGAGCCCGGCCGACGCTGAGCGAGGCGCCCTCGGGATCGCTCCAGGATCAGGCCGCTTGTCGAACAGCCGCCACACCGGCCGGGGTTACGACGACGGACTCCGTGGCCGTGAGCCTGGACGACGGACTGCGGCTGCGTTCGGCCGCACCCGGCGTGGGCTCTCCCCACGGCGGCCGCACGCTTTCTTCGGGGATCGGTTCGCCGCCGCCTACCGTGCCGAACTCACCGCGTTCACTCAGGTCGTGGCCGGACAACTGCCCTCGCCCTGCACGCTGGAGGCGGGCCCTCCCCCGCGCGGCGCCCACCGGCCGGGAGACGCCTGTTACGCGCCCCGCCACACGTTGGCGAAAGCCGCGTCCTCGATGGCCTTGCGCTGCCGTACGGCCTCCAGTTCCATCACCGCGTCGTGAACGGCGGCGAGCAGGGTGAGGACGGCGTCGTCGGTGACGGAGGGATCCGCGGGGTCGGCGGCGGTCGGCTCGTCGCGGATTCCGACGGCCGCGGCCAGCGCGAGCAGGACCGGTTCGTCCGCCGCCCAGCGGTGGGCCGCCCGGCGCCGCTCCTCGGTGTCGCCGAGCACGGTGCGCCCGCCGCGGAACGGCAGCCAGCGGTTGCGCTCCCAGGAGACGTGCCCGTCCCGCTCCAGCGCGGTCAGGTAGACGGACGCCAGCCCGCGGCCGCGCCGCCAGAGCCAGTCCTCCAGCCTCTCGTACGGCGCCTCGCGCACCACCAGGGACGCGGCCTCGGCCAGCAGCCGATCGTCGGCCACCGGCTGCCTGCGGGGCACGAGGCGGTCGCCTGTCAGGCCGATCGCCTCCCCGCGCAGCAGGTCGTACGCCTCGGCCCCGGCCAGCGCGAGCGAGAGGTCGCCGCGCTCCAGGGGCCGGCTGGGGGCCTCCCCCAGGGCCACGATCATCAGGTCCCGCGCTGTGCTCATGAGACTCCTCGCCGGAGGGCGTACCCGGCGCCGCGCCAGTGGACCGCCGGCGCGGACCGCGGCGGCGGCGTGTCCGTACCCGCCCGACTGTAGCGCGGCAGGGCGGCGAGGGACGGGGGACCCCCAGGGGGGAGATCACGCTCCGCAGGAGCGCAGGAACCTCCGGGTGCGGGCGGCGATGGGCAGCGGCCGGTCCGGCGGGCACGGGTACATGTCCTGCTCGACGATCGCGAACAGGTCGACGCCGAGCCGCTGCGCCGCCGCCAGCACCGGCTCCAGGGCGGGGACGCCGGTGGGCGGTTCGCACATGACGCCGCGCCCCACCGCCGGTCCGAAGGGCACCTGGTGCGCCACCACGTCGGCGAGGATCTCGGGGTCGACCTGCTTGAGGTGGAGGTATCCGACGCGTTCGCCGTAGGTCTCGATCAGCCGGACGCTGTCGCCGCCGCAGTAGGCGTAGTGCCCGGTGTCCAGGCAGAGGCCGACCAGATCGGGGTCGGTCGCGTCGAGGAAGCGCTCGACGTGCGCCTCGGTGTCGAGGTGGGTGTCGGCGTGCGGGTGGACGACGATGTCGAGGCCATAGGCGTCCTTGACCTCGCGGCCGAGCCGTTCCATGCCCTGGGTGAGGCTGCCCCACTGCTCGGCGGTCAGCTCGGGCGGCTCCAGGATCTCGGCGGTCTTGTCGTCCCGCCAGAAGGAGGGGATGACGACGAGGTGCCGGGCGCCCATGGCCTGCGTGAGGGCGGCGACCTGGGCGACGTGCTCCCAGGTGGACTCCCACACCGAGGGCCCGCGGTGCAGGCCGGTGAAGACCGTGCCCGCCGACACCCTCAGCTCGCGCCGGGCCACCTCCTCGGCGAGCCGGGCGGGGTCGGTCGGCAGGTAGCCGTAGGGGCCCAGTTCGATCCAGGAGTAGCCGGCCTCGGCGACCTCGTCCAGGAATCGGCGCCAGGGGACCTGGCGGGGGTCGTCGGGGAACCACACGCCCCAGGAGTCGGGGGCCGAGCCGACCCGGATGCGGTCCAGGGAGGGGGGCATCTCAGGGGTTCCCTTCGGGGGTCGCCGGGGCCGTCCCGGGCGCTGGGACGGGGGCGGCGACGGGTGCGGGGGCGGCTGACTCCGGGGCCTCGGGCAGCGCGTCCACGTCGACGCCCCGGACCTGGGACAGCTCGTGCCGGAGCGCGGCGAGTTCGGCGCCGCCCGCCATGTGGTGGGCGAGGTCCTCGAGGCTGACCTCGCCGCGGGGCGCGCTCAGGTCGAGGGCGCCCAGACGCAGCACGCTGAAGTGGTCGCCGACCATGTAGGCGTGCTGGGGGTTGTGGGTGATGAAGACGACGCCGAGGCCGCGGTCGCGGGCGGCGGCGACGTACCTGAGAACCACGCCGGACTGCTTGACGCCGAGGGCGGCGGTCGGCTCGTCCAGGATGAGGACGCGGGCGCCGAAATGGACCGCGCGGGCGATGGCCACGCACTGGCGCTGGCCGCCGGAGAGGGTGCCGACCGGCTGCTCCAGGTCGTCCAGGACGATGCCCATGGAGCGCAGTTCCCGGTCCGCGACGTCCTTCATCCGGGCGATGTCCAGGCGGCGCAGCGGCCAGGCGCCCTTGGTCAGTTCGGAGCCGAGGAAGAAGTTGCGCCACACCGGCATCAGCGGGACGGTCGCAAGGTCCTGGTAGACGGCGGCGATGCCCTTGGCCAGGGCGTCGCGCGGGCTGGCGAACCGGACCGGCTCGCCGTCGACGAGGAACTCGCCCTCGGAATGCCGGTGCAGCCCGGAAATGATCTTGATGAGGGTGGACTTGCCTGCCCCGTTGTCACCGAGCACGCAGGTCACCGTGCCGGGACGCACGACGAGGTCGACGTCGTGCAGGGCGCGGACGGCGCCGTAGGACTTCCCGGCGCCGCGCAGTTCTACTAGGGGGCGGTCGCCGTCGGGTCCGCCGATGCCGGGGCGGTCGCCGCCGGGTCCGTCGATACCGGGGCGGTCGCCGTCGGGTCCGCCGATGTCGGGGCGGTCGCCGCCGGGTCCGTCGCCCCCAAGCCGGTCGCCGCCTGGCCGGTCGCCGGTGCGGGCCAGGTCGCCGGTGCGGGCCGGGTCGCCGATGTGAGCCGGGTCGCCGATGTAAGCCAGACCGCTGGCGCGCTCGGGGTCACTGGCGCGAGCCGAATCGCCGGCGTGAGCCGTGGCGCCGGCGCGAGCCGGATCGCCGGCGCGGGCAGCGTCGTCCGCCGGGGTCTCGTCGCTCGTCATGCCGGTCGCCTCCGAGTGGCCGTGCGCCGGACCCACAGATTGATCAGGACCGCGCCGAGCAGCATCGCGCCGAGGAACGCCTTGAACCAGTCGGGGTTCCAGCCGGCGTAGACGATGCCCTGGTTGACCATGCCGAACATGAAGGCGCCGAAGACGGGGCCGACGGCGGAGCCGTGGCCGCCGGTGAGCAGGCAGCCGCCGACGACGGCGGCGGCGATGTAGATCAGCTCCTGACCGACGCCCTCGCCGGACTGCACGGTGTCGAACGAGAAGAGCTGGTGCATGCCGACGAACCAGGCGCCGAAACCGACCAGCATGAACAGGGTGATCTTGGTGAAGGCCACCGGGACGCCGACCGCGCGGGCGCTGTCCTGGTCGCCGCCGACCGCGAAGACCCAGTTGCCGTACTGGGTGCGCAGCAGCACCCAGGCGGCGAGCGCGGCGAAGACCAGCCACCACACGACGGTGATCTTCACCTGGACCCCGCCGACGTGGAAGGACGAGGCGAACAGCGCACGGGCCTGGCCGAAGCCGTCCATGTCGCTGATGTCGTCGGTCGCCACGTTGCCGGTGACCAGCTTGGTGACGGCCAGGTTGACGCCCTGGAGGATCAGGAAGGCGCCGAGGGTGACGAGGAAGCTCGGCAGCCCGGTCTTCACCAGCATCCAGCCGTTGAGCGCGCCGACGCCCAGCGAGAGCGCCAGGGCGAGGACCACGCCGGTCCACACGTTCAGGGTGAGCTGGTAGCTGAACATGCTCGCGGTGAGCGCCGAGGTGACCACCGCGACGCCGGCGGACAGGTCGAACTCGCCGCCGATCATCAGCAGCGCCACGGGCAGCGCCATGATGCCGATGGTCGACGACTGGTAGAGGATCGTCGCCATCGAGCCGCCCTGGCGGACCGAGGGCGCCGCGACGAGGAAGAAGACGAACACGGCGGCGGCGCCGAGGAAGACGCCGGTCTCGGGGCGGGCGAGCAGGCGGAGCGCCGGGGAGCGCCGCGCGGCCTGGCCTTCGCCCGGTCCGCCGCCGGGCGCGGGCGGCCCTGCGGACGGCGGCGCGGCCTGCCGGGTCGTGCCGCTCACCGGGTGCCCTGGGCGGCGAACCGGGCGACCTTGTCGACGTTCGTCTTGTCGACGAAGGCCGGGCCGGTGAGCACGGGCTGCACTCCGCCGCCGCTGTAGTCGCCGTTGGTCCGGTACAGCCACAGGGAGTCGACGGCCAGATAGCCCTGGAGGTAGGGCTGCTGGTCGACGGCGAACTGGACGTCGCCCTTGCGCACGGAGGCGGCGAGTTGCCTGCTGAGGTCGAAGGTGGCGACCTTGGCGCCGCTGCCCGCGTCGTCCACGGACTGCACGGCGGCCAGGGCGAACGGGGCGCCCAGGGTGACGACGTGGTCGACGCGGGTGTCCTGCTTGAGCTTGGCGGTGATCGTCGCCTTCACGGACGGCATGTCGGCGCCGTTGACGTACAGGTTCTCGACGGCGCCCTTGAACGTCTTCCGCATCCCGTCGCAGCGCTGGGTCAGGCCCACGTTGCCCTGCTCCTGGATCACGCAGACCGCCCGCTTGGCGCCGACCGCGTTGAGCTTGTCGCCGAACGCCTGCCCGGCCACGGTCTCGTCCTGCCCGAAGAACTCCAGCAGTCCGAGCCTCTTCCATTCGCTGAGACCGGAGTTGAGGCCCACGACGGGGATGCCGGCGCTCTGGGCCTTGCCGACCACGCCTTTGAGGGCGTCCGGTTTGGCGAGGGTGACCGCGATGCCGTCGACTTTCTGGTCGATCGCGTTCTGCACCAGGCTGGCCTGGTTGCCGGCGTTGGGGTCGGCGGCGTAGACGAGCTTGACGTTGTCCTTGGCGGCGGCGGCCTCGGCGCCCTTGCGGACGATGTCCCAGAAGGTGTCTCCGGGCGCCTGGTGGGTGACCAGGGCGACCGTCATCCGGGGCGTGGCGGCCCGGCCCGCGGGGGCGCCCCCTCCCCCTTCCTCGGCCTTCTTCCCGCCCGAGCCGCTGGAGCAGCCGGCGAGGGCCAGGGCCGCCGCGGCGGCCAGGACGGCGAGCAGTCTGCGCGGGCGGGAGGAGCGGTCCATCTATCCAGCACCTCACTGTGCGGCGGAGGGGAAGGCGGGCGAGGGAGCGCTGTGCGTCGGCGGTGCGTGCGGAAAGGGGGCGTGTGCGGAAAGCGGCACGGACGGGGCGTGTGCGGAAAGCGGCAGGGATGGGGCGTGTGCGGGAAGGCGCGCGGGCGCGGTGCGTGAGGCGCGCGGTGTGCGGGGGCAAGAGGTCTGTGCGGTCGGTGAGAGGAGCGCTGTGCGTGCGGATTCCTACCCGCGGCGCCGGGGCGTATCCCTCTCGGCGCCGCGGCTGATGATCGCGGCGGGCAGCTCGTCGGCCCGTCCGCGCCGTGCCGAGGAGGCGTCGATGACCAGTCCGTACCATCTCCCCGCGGGGACGGCCGTCCGCGGCCCCTACGCGGTGGACGTGTCGCCGCGGTCCGCGGGATGGGCCTACTCCAGCCTGCGCGTGCTGCGGCTGCCGCCGGGCGGCGCGCACGCCTTCGACTCCGGGGACAGCGAGTGGATCGTGCTGCCGCTCAGCGGCGGCTGCACGGTCGCCGCCGCGGACGACTTCGGCCGCGAGACGTTCGAACTGACTGGCCGTGAGAGTGTGTTCACCGGGGTCAGCGATTTCGCGTACGTGCCGCGGGACGCCCGCGTGAGCGTCTCGTCCCCGGGCGGCGGCCGGTTCGCGCTGGCCGGGGCCCGGTGCGCCCGCCGCCTGCCGGCCCGTCACGGGCCCGGCGCCGCCGTGCCGGTGGAACTGCGCGGCGGCGGCGCCTGCTCCCGCCAGGTCAACAACTTCGCCGCTGCCGACGTCTTCGCGTGCGACCGGCTCATCGCCGTCGAAGTGCTCACGCCGGGCGGCAACTGGTCGTCGTACCCGCCGCACAAGCACGACGAGCACCGCCCGGGGCGGGAGTCGGTCCTGGAGGAGGTCTACTACTTCGAGTTCGCCGCCCACGACGGCGTGCCCGGCCTCGGCTACCAGCGGGTCTCCCCGTCCGGCCGGGGCCGGAACACGGACGTGCTGGCCGAGGTGCGCGACGGTGACGCGGTGCTGATCCCGGACGGCTGGCACGGGCCGTCGATGGCCGCGCCCGGCCACTGCATGTACTACCTCAACGTCATGGCCGGACCTGGTCCCGAGCGCGCCTGGCTGATCCGCGACCACCCCGACCACGCCTGGATCCGCGACGCCTGGCCCGGCCAGCCCGCCGATCCACGGCTCCCCCTCTACACCGCTCCGCGCGCCGCCGACCCGTCCGAGCGAGGTCACCGATGAACCGGCCGCCCGCGCCCTCCCCCGCCGCCCCCTCCGAGGGCACGGTCCGGCTGACCGCGGCCCAGGCGCTGGTACGGTTCCTCGCCGCCCAGCACACCGAGCGGGACGGCGAGCGGCAACGGCTGATCGCCGGGGTCTGGGGCGTCTTCGGACACGGCAACGTGGCGGGCGTCGGCCAGGCGCTCGTCGAGTACGGCGACCTGATGCCGTACCACCAAGGCCGCAACGAGCAGGCGATGGTGCACGCGGCGGTGGGCTTCGCCCGCCACCGCGGCCGGCTGTCCACGCAGGCCGTCACCACGTCCATCGGGCCCGGCGCCACCAACCTCGTCACCGGCGCCGCGCTGGCCACCGTCAACCGGCTCCCGGTGCTCCTGCTGCCCGGCGACTACCTCGCCGGACACGCCGCCGACCCGCTCCTTCAGCAACTGGAGCATCCCGTCGAGGCCGACGTGTCGGTCAACGACGCCCTGCGCCCGGTCTCCCGCTACTTCGACCGGATCAGCCGCGCCGAGGCCCTGATCCCCTCCGCGCTGAACGCGATGCGGGTCCTCACAGACCCGGCCGCGACCGGCGCGGTCACCCTGGCGCTCCCGCAGGACGTGCAGGCGGAGGCGTACGACTGGCCGCGGGAGTTCTTCGCCGACCGCGTCTGGCGGGTGCGCAGGCCCGCTCCCGACCCGGCCGAACTCGCCGCCGCCGCGGAAGCGGTCAGGGCGGCCTCGCGTCCGCTGATCATCGCCGGCGGCGGCGTCCGGCACAGCGCCGCCGAGGACGCGCTGCGCGCCCTCGTGGAGGCCACCGGCATCCCGGTCGCCTCCACCCAGGCGGGCAAGGGCTCGCTGCGCCACGACCACCCGGCCGACCTCGGCGGCATCGGGCACACCGGCGCCGCGGCCGCCGACGACGCCGCTCGCGCCGCCGACCTGGTGATCGGCGTGGGCGCCCGGCACACCGACTTCACCACCGCCTCCGGCACCCTCTTCCAGAACCCCGCCGTCCGCTTCGTCAACCTCAACGTCACCGCGTCCGACGCGCACAAGCTGGCCGCCGCCCCCCTCGTCTGCGACGCGCGGGCCGGACTGCTCGCGCTCGCCGAAGCCCTGACCGGACACCGCGTCGACGCCTCCTACGAGGCCGCGTACCGGGACGGCAAACGGCGCTGGGAGCGGGTGGTCGAGGACGCCCTGCACGCCGTCGACGACGACGCCGTGCCGACCCAGACGCAGGTGCTGGGCGCGCTGGACGCGGTGGTCGGCGACGAGGACGTGGTGATCAACGCGGCCGGCTCGCTCCCGGGCGACCTGCACAAGCTGTGGCGGACCCGCTCGCCGCGCCAGTACCACGTGGAGTACGGCTACTCCTGCATGGGCTACGAGATCCCGGCCGCCGTGGGCGTCCAGCAGGCGGCGCCGGACACGCCCGTGTGGGCGCTCGTCGGCGACGGAACCTATCTGATGATGCCCACGGAGATCGTCACCGCCGTGCAGGAGGCGCTGCCGATCAACCTGGTCCTGGTGCAGAACCACGGATACGCGTCCATCGGCGGCCTCTCGGAGTCGGTGGGCGCCGAGCGCTTCGGCACCGCCTACCGCCACCGGGGCGCCGACGGCGCTTTCACCGGGGCGCCGCTCCCGGTCGACCTCGCCGCGAACGCCGGCAGCCTCGGCATGGAGGTGCTGCGCGCCAGGACCGTCGGCGAACTGCGCGAGGCGCTGCGCGCGGCCCGCGCCTCGGACCGCGCCACCTGCGTCTACGTGGAGACCGCCCCGGCCCCGACCGCCCCCGCGGCCCAGGCGTGGTGGGACGTCCCGGTGGCCGAGGTGTCCGCCCGCCCGGCGGCCGCCGAGGCCCGCGCGCGCTACGAGCGCGAGACGGCACAGCGACGCCGGTACCTGTGAGGCAGGCGCGTGGAGGGGGCGAGGCGGGCGCGTGGGGAGGAACGGGCGCGTGGCACGGCTGTCGGAGGTCGCGCGTCTACGCGGCGGAGGCCGTCCGCGGCGGCGCGCCGACATCCCCCGTCCCCGACGTCCCCTGTCGTTCCCCATCCCCGACGTCCACCGTCGTGCCCCAGCCCGACGTCCACCGTCGTACCCGACGTCCCCCGTCCCCGCGCGGTGAACGCAGAAGCACGGCGTGCGGCGGCCCCGTGGAGAGGGGGCTCGCCGCACGCCGTGCGACGCCTTGGCGGCTTCAGCGCTTGCCGGCGTCCTTGATCTTCTCCTTGGCCTGGCGGGCGTCGCCCTTGACCTGCTCGGCGCGGCCCTCGGCGGTCAGCCGCTCGTTGCCCACCGCGCGGCCGGCGGCCTCCTTGACCTTGCCAACAGCCTGCTCGGTCTTCGCCTTGGCCTTCTCGCTGGCGGTCATGACGCTCACCGTCCTCCTGTGTCGACATCGTCTGCTGAGAGAGCGTTTGACCGCTTTACAGGTCCGCAAACCTTCCGCGTCTCCGGTGAATGGGGCCGAACTCGTGAGGCATGGAGGGAGAAGTCCGGTGGGTTGACGCGCGGCGTGTGCGTTCCCGGGAAGTCGTGAAAGAAACTCGGTTTTCTTGTGCGTGTAAAGCAGGGGTAAGGGCATGCGGTGGCCAGGAGGTTGATAACAATGGTTCCCCTGCTTCTGGTTCTTCTTCTGGCTCTGGTCCTGTTCGGCGCGGGTTTCGCGCTGAAGGCGCTCTGGTGGATCGCGGTGATCGTCCTGATCGTGTGGGTCCTCGGCTTCATCGTGCGGCCCGCGGGCAGCGGCGGCCGCAAGGGTCGCTGGTACCGCTGGTAGTCACCACGCCTCACCGACGTCAGGCGGCGTTCGCCTGAGCCGACGGGGCGCAGCACAGCGGGAGGGCCCGGCCGATCATCGGCCGGGCCCTCCCGCTGTACTGCCCGCGAACCGAGCACGGGCAGTGACGCTCGCGGCCGTCAGGGCGCGATCGGGCGTACCGGACGCGCGGGCGGGTAGTCGAACGTCGTCGCCGGCCCCCGAGGGAAGCGCAGTGGGAACCCTGCACCTCCAGCCTCGGGGGCCGACGCATGCCCCGGTTCCCTCACGACCCCATGGAGGGCTTCGGCGATCAGGACCGTACGGACGTCTTCTTGAGGAAGGACTTCCAGCCGCCCTCCGGTCGCTGTCCCACGTTCAGTGTGCGGAGTGCGGCGAGCACCTCCGGCCTCTGCACGTCGAGCCAGTCGGCGAACTGGCGGAACGAGACCAGGCGGACGTCCTCGCCCTTCTCCCGCTGCTTCGCGATGTGCAGGAAGGCCGTCTCGACGGCGTCCATGTAGATGCCGCCGTTCCACTCCTCGAAGTGGTTGCCGACGAAGAAGGGCGCCCTGTTCGACCTGAACGCCCGCTCGAAGCCGGACACGTAGGCTCGCGTGGCCTGGTCGCGCCAGCCCGGGTAGTTGTGGGAGGGCGCCTTGGTCGATTTATGGGACTGGTTGGCGAGCATGTTGTAGTCCATCGACAGGACCTCGAAGGAGTGCCCGGGGAACGGTATCTTCTGCAACGGCAGGTCCCACAGGCCGCCCCGCTTGCCGGGCCAGACCTGACGGCCACCGGGCGAGGAGGCGTCGTAGCGCCAGCCGAGCTGGCGGGCGGCGGGCAGCAGGGCGTCCTGGCCGAGCAGGCAGGGCGTGCGGGCGCCGACGAGTTCCTTCTCGTAGTCGAAGGGCAGCGGCGGCAGGTCGTGCCAGCCGGTGTGGGTGCGCCACTGCTTCACGAAGGACTTCGCCTGGTCGATCTCGCTGTGCCACTGCCGGGCGGTCCAGTTGCCGACGCTGCCGTGGCCGGTGCAGAAGTGCCCGTTGAAGTGGGTGCCGATCTCGTGGCCCTCCAGCCAGGCGCGGCGGACGCAGGCGAGCGTGGCCCGGATGTGGGTGTCGGAGAGGTAGCCGATCTCGGAGGCGCCGCGGGGATTGCCCGGCGGGTCGTACTGGCGCCTCTTCGACTCGGGCAGCAGGTAGAGCCCGGAGAGGAAGAAGGTCATCCCGGCGCCGTGCTCCTTGGCCAGGTCGAGGAAGCGCGGGAAGAGCCCGTTGCCGACCTCCCCGGCGCCGTCCCAGGAGAAGACGACGAACTGCGGCGGCGTCTGGCCGGGCTCCAGCGGCACCGGCTTGGCCGGCTGGTGGGGCTGCTTGCCCGTGTAGGCCGTGGAGCCGTCGCCTATGGACCGGAAGGACGGCTTGGCCCCGGCCGGGGGCGCCGGCCGGGGGCCGGGAACGTCGGCGACCGGCGCCGAGTGGGACGACGCGTGGGCGGTGGTGCCTACCAGCCCGGCGACGGCGGCGGCGCCTGCGCCGGCTTTGAGCATCTGTCTGCGGGTGAACACGGACATCGCAACCTCGTTCCTCGTGCCTTCAGCGGTGCCCCCCTCCGGCTGGAGAGTACGTGAGGTTGAAATATCAAACTAAGAGGTTGCGACGGTGACGGTTGTCACCATTGAGGCAGATGACCCGATTTCCCCGCACCTGGGCTGCGGCAGCGACCCTCGACCGGCCCCTGACCAGGGCTCCCGGCCGCTCGCGACCGGCCGCTGCCCGGCTCTCGACTGGTCCCCCAGGAACGATCAAGGGCTGGTTTCGAATGCCTCCGAAACCGGCCCTGACCTGCGACTGTCTCCAGTCGGGACGACAGGATTCGAACCTGCGCCCCCTTGACCCCCAGGAGTGGGGGTCATCCCTTTTGTCTGCACATACAGCTAGAGATTTGGGAGCGTGACGCGCGGCGACGTGCGTGCCGTTCAGGTGTGCGGACACCGTGTGGTCCCCGACTGGTCCCCATAGGGCACGTTCCGTTGGCCAGCGATCGCCGCGACAGCAAGGCCGACACCGCGCAACGGTGACTCATCCGACAGTCGTGTCTGTTGGACGAGGGTGGAGCGGCCGGGCTCTCGGAATCCGGCCGTATCCGGGACGTGGGAATGGGGGTGAGGTGGCGAGGTCGGTGAGGTGTCGCCTCAGTGGGCGGGCACACGGAGACAGGTGAAGTCCACGTGGTGAGGACACCGAGGAGGTCTTCGCCCGCGATGGCAACGGCGTCCACCCCGGCACCGGGATGGACGCGGAAGGCGACTCGATCGGCGTCGGCGTCCAGGAAGGTCAGGCTCTGGTCGGGGCGGACGACGAGTGCGAGGCGGCGGCCATGCACGGTCAGCAGCCGGAGGATCAAGTTTATGCACCCAGCACCGCTGGTGGCGGGTCTCGGGGAACACCTCGTTCAACGCGTTCCAGAAGCCGAGCGCCCCGTCGCCGACGGCCAGGACGGGGGCCAGCATGCCCCTGCGGGCACAATCCCGCAGTAGTCCCGCCCACGCCTCGGACGACTCGCGGTAGCCGTCGGTCATCGCGATCAGCTCTTCGGTGCCGTCGGCCCGCACGCCGACCACGACCAGGACAGCGGCCTTCGCCTCTTCCAGGCGTATGCGCAGGTGAACACCATCGGCCCAGACGTAGACGTAGTCCGTGGCGGACAGATCGCGGTTCGTGAACGCCTTGTGATCGGCCTGCCACTGCGCGGTCAGCCGCGTGATCGTCGCGGGCGACAGGCTGGCGGAGGAGCCGAGGAACTGCTCCAGCGCCGGCACGAAGTCTCCGGACGACAGGCCGTGCAAGGAGAGCAGTGGCAGCACCTCGCTGATCTTCGGGGATTCACGGGCCCAGGGCGGCAGGATCGCCGAGGAGAACCGCTTGCGCTCGCCGGTGGCCTCGTCGACGCGCTTGTCGTTGACCCGGGGCGCCTTTACCTCGATCGCCCCGGCCGCGGTCGTCACCTTCCGCGGCTGGTGGAAGCCGTTGCGCACGACCAGGCGCCGGCCGGAACCGTCTCGTTGATCAGCCAACTCGGCTATGCAGGAGTTGACTTATGCTTCCAGGGCAGCGGCCAGCATCCGCCTCGCGCCCTCGCGGACGATCTCGTCAATCAGGGAGTCGTATGGCGTCGTTCCGTCATCGTTGACTACCGTGGGCACGGGCGTGCCTTCCCGACCGACGCAGCGGACGTCGGCCTACTCAATGACCATCACAGGATCATTCGGGGGAAGGTACGCCCTTCGCGTGCCAGCCCGAGGCCGATCCACAGGTCTTGAGCATTGCTGCGGTGGAGAAGGGGAAGTCCTCTTCGCCGATCAGGTCGGGGTCCGCTCGGATCGGGTCACCGGCCGCACCTGGGGCGCCAAAGGCACGACGCCGGTCGTCCGCCGCACCGGGAACCGGTTCTCCGTGAACGCGATGTCCGCGATCAGCACGAAGGGCCGGATGCATTTCATGGTCTTCACCGAGTCGTTCGACGCGAAGGTCGTGTGCCGCTTCCTGGACCGGCTTGTCGGGCACTTCGACCGCAAGGTCCACCTGATCGTCGACCGGCACTCGGCCCACCGCTCGAAGACCGTCCGGACCTGGCTCGCCGACCATAAGGACGTGATCGGGCTGCACTTCCTGCCGTCGTACTCACCCGAGCCGAACCCCGACGAGCTGGTCAACGCCGACCTCAAACGCAGCCTGCCCCACGCCCACCGGGCCAGGAGCCAGGCTGAACTCGCCGCCGATACCCGCAGGTTCTTCCACCGTCGACAACGCCGGCCCCACATCGTGCGGGGACACTTCGGCGGCCGACACGTCCGCTACGTCCTCGACGAGTGAATCCCATGAGTTTCTGATCAATACTCGGCACCGCCGTTGCAGGCGTCAGTGTTCCAGGAACCGCGTAAGGCATGACAGGAACTGGTCAGCGGCATCGGCGTGGAAGTGCTGTTCTCCACGGCGCGTGTCCAAGCAGCGCGTCTCGGCGGGAATCCCGAGACTATCGGCAGAGTTCTTCGACGCTGGTCACCGCAGATCCCGGATCAGCCTTCCCAAAGCTGCATCCACCCTGTCCTCGTCGAACTCCTCAGAGCCCACCAGCAGTGTCACCGAGCGCGAGCCGTTCCCGGTGACGGCGTTGCGGAGCTTGTGCCCGGTCTCCATGAAGCCGCTGTGGCCCCAGGTCACGAGCCCGTTCTGCTCGTAGCGCTCGACGCCCAGGCCGTATCGGCCGCCCTCGCCGTCGGCCACGGTCCGCTTCATCTCGGCCATCTGGGCCGCAGGAAGCAGTCGGCCACCCATCAGAGCGGTCCAGAAGGCGGTCACGTCCGCAGCGGTGGAGACCAGCGCGCCGGAGGCGTCGGAGCCGGAGACGTTCCAGTCGGTCCAGTCACACAGCTTTCCGCCGCGCTCGACGTAGGCCCGCAGTTCCGGTGACGGGAGCGTGGTGCGATCGCCGGGCCAGGAGGTGTGCCGCAGGCCGAGGGGGTGGATGATCCGCTGTCGGATCTCGGTGGCGATGCTGTGACCGGTGACTTTGGTGACGATCAGGCCGGCCAGGTTGTAGTTGGTGTTGGAGTACGAGAAACCGGAGGCGGGCCGGTCCGTGGGCGGGGGGAGCTTGAGTGCCTGCCGGACCGTCCAAAGGGGCTCGAAGTGCTCCCAGCGATGGGCTGTTTCGTTTTCCCAGTAGGGAGCGTCCAGGTAGTCGGGCAGGCCGCTGGTGTGCTGCAGGAGCTGGCGTACGGTGATGCGGCGGCCGTCGTAGTGCTCGGTGCGGATGAGGCCGGGCAGATAGTGGTCGACGCTGTCGTCGAGCCGGATCCGACCCTCGGCGGTGAGTTGCAGGACGACGGTGGCCACCCATGCCTTGGTGTCGCTGGCGATCCGGCTGTGCTCGTCGCCGGTGACCGGACGGTGGTTGAGGAGGTCGGCCAGGCCGACACCACCCTTCCAGGCACCGCAGCGTGGACTCTCCAGCGCCACGCTGATACCCGCAGCCCCGGCGCCGCGCAATGACTTCAGCGCCGACTGGAGAGGCCGGGTGTCGCACTGCGGGGTGGTGACGGTGGCGGAGACCGCAGGGGTGGCCAGCATCGATGTCAAAATTGCCAGGGCCAGCGCCAGGCTCTTCCTGCGTCGCATGAAGCTCTTCTCCTCGAAGGGTCGGAATCGGGCTGTCTGTCGCCACGATCTCCGTCCCGGCGGGGTGCCCGGTATCCGCCGGGTCGGGGTCAGTTCCCCGGCGACCGGCGGGTGTCGTAGGGAATCCGCATTCGCACCTGGTATCCCCCGTCCGCGGCCGGTCCGGCCTCCAGGAAGCCGCCCAGCGTCTCGGCGCGTTCCCGCAGTCCGATCAGCCCGTGCCCCGAGCCGGGCAGCGGCAGTACCGGGCGGGTGGCGGGCACGTTGGTGACGGTCACGCCGCAGGCGTCGGGGTCGTGCCACAGGCGTACGGCCGCGGTGGCGCCGGGCGCGTGCTTGCGGACGTTGGTGAGGGCCTCCTGGACGCAGCGGTAGACCGCGCGCTGCGCCGGGGCGCCGAGGTCCGTGGGCAGGGCTCCGGTCAGCTCGGCCTCGATGCCGCCGGCCGCGACGAGCCGGTCGAGGTCGGTGAGGGTGGGCTGTGGGGTGAGCTCCGTCGTACGGCCGCCGGAGACACGCAGCAGAGCGACCATGTGGCGCAGTTCGTCGAGGGTGTCCACGCTCAGCGCCCGGATCGTGCGGGCGCCCTCCCGGGTACCGGGGTCCTTGGCCGCCACCTGGAGCGCACCGGCCTGCACGGCGATCAGGCTCACCTGGTGCGAGACGACGTCGTGCATCTCACGGGCCAGTTGGGTGCGTTCGCGGGCGAGGACCCTCTGGGCGTGCAGCAGGCGCTCGTGCTCGCGGACCTCCTCGATCTCGGCGAGGCGGCGGCGCAGGTCCCGGCGGGCCTGGACGAGCCGGCCCAGCAGGACGGGTGAGGCGGCGGTGGCCAGGGTGTAGAAGAAGTTGACGGCGGTCCAGGTCCGCTCCCCCGAGAAGACCTCACCCGGCGGCCAGGGCAGGACGTCGGCCAGCGCGAACAGCAGCGCGCACAGGGTCAGGGGACGGCGTGCGCGAGCACGCGCGGCGAGTGTGAACAGCGCGGCGAACGGAGCGAACACGAGGTCCAGCGCGAGGGTGGCGGGGACGGTGAGCAGAAAGACCGCGAGCGGGAAGCGGCGGCGTACGGTCAGCGCGGCACAGGCCAGGACGGCCAGGAGGACCGTGACCGGTGAGGCACCGCCCTCGTCCCACAGCGCCACCACGGCGTCAGCGGCGGCAACCGCGACCACCAGTGCGCCCACACCCCACGACCGCGCGGCGGTCACCGCTTCGGCCCCTGATCCATGAGCAAGCCGGCTCGCTGGGCAAGCAGCGCGGCCTGGACCCGGCTGCCCACCCGAAGTTTGCCGAGGATCGTGCTGACATGGTCCTTCACCGTGCTCGGGCTCAGATGAACACGGGCCCCGATCTCCCCGTT
Source organism: Streptomyces sp. NPDC046985 (assembly GCF_040644415.1). Classification (NCBI taxonomy): domain Bacteria; kingdom Bacillati; phylum Actinomycetota; class Actinomycetes; order Kitasatosporales; family Streptomycetaceae; genus Streptomyces; species Streptomyces sp. NPDC046985. Next base: position 17,147 of record NZ_JBEYWK010000016.1, on the reverse strand, counting down.
CGACAATCCCTCGGCGACCAGGACGAGAACCTGACGCTCCCGATCGGTGAGGCGCCCGACCCTGGCCACACCCTCGTCCGCCTCCGGGTGCCCCCGCAGCACCGCGTGCGATGCCTTGGGCGACAGCACCACGCCGCCCGCGGCAAGGGTGCGCACCAACTGCGCCAACTGTTCCGGCTCGGTGTCCTTCAGCAGGAAGCCTGCCGCACCGTTGCGCAGGGCGGTCAGCACGTACTCGTCGGTGTCGAACGTCGTCAGCATGGCCACCACGGGCGGCTCGGGCAGCGCCCGCACGGCACGCAGCACGGTCAGCCCGTCGACGTCCGGCATCCGGATGTCGAGCAGCAGCACGTCCGGGCGCTCACGGCGCACCGCCTCGACCGCCCCCGCACCCGCCGCGGTCGCGACGACCCGGACGTCGTCAGAAACACTCAGAATCAACTCGAACCCGGAACGGACGAGCGCCTCGTCGTCCACGACCACCACACGAATCACTCGAGACATCCACAGAGGCTACGCCGCCATGTCAGGAGCCCGGCGGCACAGCACCCGGTCGGCAGGGCGGCACCCGCCGACCGGCGGGGGCAAGTCCACCAGGGCACGCATTGCGCTCGCCGCAACAACCGTGATTTGGCTGTGTGGGTACTGGCAGCCGATTCGACGTCCTCGGCCGCCTGGCATGTGACGAGGGAAAGGCGGGGAGCGGCACTGAGTATCGGTACGGGATCAAAACCTCAGTGAGAACCTCCCCGATGACCACCGCCGTTCTATGGCCCAGCCGCAGGGGCAGCCACCCTACGGCTGGCTGAGTGCGGGCATTCATCCACGATGCCCCAGCCTGGAACGCGGATGGCGAGGCGCCTGATCGGCCCCCGGCACGGATGGCAGGTGCTCCCCGGCGAAATTGGCGCGCCGTGTGCTGCGCCGACCCCAGGAGGCGGGACGGCGCAGCACACGGGTTTGGACGGGCCTACAGGATGGGACGAGCAGCCCGGGGGCGGTAGGCGTCATGTTGTGTGGGCGTGCTCGCGGCAGGTGCGGTGGCGCCGGGCTGTGACCAGTGCTGGCCGGGGCTGTTGTAGCAGTCCCACAGCCCGAGTAGCGCGCCGTTGTTCGTCGTGTTGCCGGGGTCGTCGAGGCAGCGGCCGGAGGCCGGGTTGCGGTACCCGCCGTTGTAGGGAACCCACTGCTGGTTGGGCGTACCGGTGCAGTCCGCGAGTTGCATTTTCGTGTTGTTGGCGGTGCCGGCGCCGACGGTCTCCATGCATTTGCCCAGGGCGCGCAGCGTGCGGTCCGTGTACGTGGACCAGGTCTGGTTGGTGCCGCCGTTGCAGTCCCACAGCTCAACCGGGGTGCCGTTGGCGGACGAGCCGCTCGTCACGTCGACGCACTTGCCCGTGATCGCGGACCTGATCGGGCCGGTGGCGTCGGGTGCCGGGCTGAATCCCGGCAGCGACCACACCTGGGCGACGGTGCCGTTGCAGGTCCACAGTTCGAGTTGCGTGCCGTTGGCGGCGGCCGCACCCGGATCGTCCAGACAGCGGTTGGAGACGGGGTTGCGGTACCCGCCGTCGTAGGGCTGCCATTGCTGGTTGGTGCCGCCGTTGCAGTCCCATAGTTCGAGCGGCGTGCCGTCGGTGGTGCCGTGCGTGGTCGCGTCCAGGCACTTGCCCACGGCGTGCAGCGATCCGTCGGAGTAGGCGGACCAGACTTGGTTGGTGCCGCCGTTGCAGTCGTACAGCGTGACCGGGGTGCCGTTGGCGCTGCTGCCGCCGGGCAGGTCGATGCATTTGCCGGCGATCGCGGACTTCACCGCACCGGTGCTTCCGGCTACTGGAGGCTGCGGTGCGGGCACCCACGGATCGACGATGTTCCAGGTGGTGTCGGTCACGTAGCCGTTGCGGTTGTCCTGCGGGGTGGGCGAGGTGCCGCCGCCTTCCTGGCTGATCCATACCTGGCCGGTGCTGTTGCGCAGGAACTTTCCTGGCTGGCTCCAGGACAGCAGTGAGGCGCCACTGCCTGTGTTGCCCCGTGCGGCGCAGAAGGTGGCGTCCGCGGCGAACGTCGAAGTCCCGTCGTTTTGATCCTTGCCGACTCGTGAGTTGGTCTGGTGCAGGAAGTCACCGGGGTAGTTGTAGGACTCGAAGGTGTAGCACGCGTTGTTGGCCAGTCCGGGGCGGACGATGAATGTGGCGTCCTGTTTGTCCAGGTCGGAGCTGATGGTGGAGGTGACCGCCAGGCCGCCCTGGTGGCGCAGGTAGTAGCCGGTGGCGCCGGCGGCCTGAAGGGAGACGCTGGTGTTCAGCGGCAGGGTGACCTGCTGTGCCGTGAGGTTCTTCGATGCGGCGATCAGTTCCAGGTTGGCGGCTCGGACCGCGGTGACATCGATCTTGACGACCTGCCGGTCGTAGGTCATGAAGCCGTTGCTTTCGGTCTCCACGTCGGTGGGCTGGGTGTAGACGGCGGCGTTGAGACCTCGGGTGGCCATCAGGTTCTCCAGCGCCTTGGACTGGCCCAGGAAGCGGCTGGTGAGCGCGGCGGAGTCGGGCTGCATCTCGTAGGCGAAGCCGTGGCCCGGCTGGTACTCGTGGCCGGGGACGATCAGCCCGAGTCCGCCGTACTCACCGAGCACGTTCGCCCGGGAGTTCGGCGCCGGCGAATCCGGCCCGGGATAGGTGTGGTAGTCCAGAACGTCGCCGTTCCCGCCGTCCTGGCCGCAGCAGTTCACCCCGCTCATGTTCTCCACCAGCCTGCTGGGGTCCCAGCCCCTGACCGTGGTGGCCACGCGGGCCGGGTCGTAGTAGCCCCAGTTCTCGTTCTCGTCGATCCACATGATGATCGAGGGTGAGCTGAGGTGCTGATTGACGATCGTGTGGAACTCGTTCTCCCACTGAGTGGCGGCAGCGGTGTCGGGTGTGTTGGCCATGGAGGGCATGTCCTGCCAGACCAGCATGCCAAGCTTGTCCGCCCAGTAGTACCAGCGCTGAGGTTCGACCTTGATGTGCTTGCGGATCAGGTTGAAGCCCCAGCTCTTCTCCTGCTGGATGTCCGACTTGAGCGCGTCGTCCGTGGGCGCGGTGTAGATGCCGTCGGGCCAGAAGCCCTGGTCCAGCATGCCGCTTTCGAAGAGGAAGCTGCCGTTGAGCAGGATCCGCTGGACGCCGTCGACGGTTGTCACAGCGATGGAGCGCATGCCGAAGTAGCCGCCGACCGTGTCACCTCCGCCGCCGCCGGTGAGCGTGACCGTGATGTCGTAGAGGAAGGGGTCGTCGGGGCTCCACAGGTGCGCGTTGGGGACCGGGACCCGGATCGTGCCGTCGATACTGCCGGTCGCAGTACCCACCACGGCTCCGCCATTGGGAAGCGAGGCGGTCACCTGCGCACCTTGGCCGCTGGTCCCGGCGCCGCGCACGATGACGTCAAGCGCCCCGCCGGGGACGTCCGGGATCATGTCGAGGCGGCTGATGTGCGCGGCATTGACGGGCTCTAGCCACACCGTCTGCCAGATGCCCGAGGCGGCGGTGTACACGATTCCGCCAGGCTGGTTTCGCTGCTTGCCGACCGCGCCGCTGCCCGCGTCGGTGGGGTCGTAGACGCCGACGATGATTTCGTTCGACCCGCCGTGCAGAACGGAGGTGATGTCGAACGAGAATGCGTCGTAGCCGCCGGTGTGGGTTCCGACCTGGGTGCCGTTGACCCAGACTGTGGCTTGCTGGTCCACCGCACCGAAGTTCAGCAGGATGTGCCGCCCGTTCCAGGAGGCCGGTACGGTAAATGTCCGCCGGTACCACATGCGGTCCTGGTGGCGTCGAATTCCTGAGAGCGCGGACTCGATCGGGTAAGGGACGTTGACCCGCTCCGCCAGGGTCTGGCTGACGGGAGGGAGCTGGCCGGGGGTAGCGTTGTCGAACTGCCATTCGCCGTTGAGGCTCTGCCAGTTGCTGCGGGTCATCTGCGGCCGGGGGTACTCAGGCAGCGGGTCGGCGATCACCGCGGTCGCCGCAGCCGTCCACGGCGTGGTCATCGGCGCGGGCTTCGGGGCCACCGACGGCGCGTTCCTGGCGGCCGGCGCGGCAGCCGGCTGCGCGGCCCCTGAGTGCGTCGCGCTGGCGGTGGCCTTCGGGACCGCCGCAGGCGTCGCCGCGGTGGTCTGGGCCCGCGCGGGCGCCGCCAACAGCAGCGCGGGCACCACAGTTGCCAGCAGTGCGACGACCAGCGCGCAGGAAACCGCGCGTATGCCGCGCCACCGGCCAGGGGCGCCCAGGAATTCATGGGGGAACATGGATCCACCTTCCGGACAACATATTCGGCGGAACAGGACACGCCGCGCGTTGTCGCGGGGACCTGCATGCGGCTCGGGCAGACCGGTGAGGCCCGGCCTCCACAGGCCGCGGAAACGGGTGTGGAAGCCCGAGCAGCGGCTGGTGCGCGGCACGCCAGCGACGGCACACCGGGTCCGGGGCCGCAGCGGGCTTCGCCGCCTGCTGCCACCCGTCGGGCGGGCTCACGCGGAGCCCGTCCGACGCGCTCCGACACAGTGAGGGCGCTCTCTTAGGGGGTTAAGGTTCCCCCGCCGTGCCCTACGACCCTCGGGCCCGGCGAGGAGTGAGGTGGCTGTGAGGAGCGTTGCCAGATCTGGTTGGCCTGGCCGTTGCAGGGCCAGATGTCCAGGGCTGCACTGTCGGCGGTGCCGTGGCCGACGACGTCCAGGCACTTGCCGGAGGCGACGTTGACGACGCTGCCGTCGGCGCGCACGCGCCACTGCTGGTGAGCGCCGCCGTTGCAGTCCCAGATCTCTACCGGGCTGCCGTCGGCGGTGGCGCCGCCGGTGACTTCCAGGCACTTGCTGTCGTAGACGGTCAGCTCGTTGGTCGCGGTGGCGGTCCACGTCTGGTTGCTGACGCCGGTGCAGTCCCACAGGGCTGGCTGGGCGCCGTTGGACTGGCTGACGGCTGGGACGTCCACGCACCGCCCGGACTCCAGCCCTCTCAGCGGACCGGTCTGCGTCGAGCGGGTCCACGCCTGGTTGGGGCCGCCGTTGCAGGCCCAGATCTCCAGCAGAGTGCCGGGGGTAATGCCGCCCCCGGTGGCGTCCAGGCACTTGCCGGCGTTGGGGTTGACCACGGTGCCGTCGGTGTTGACCTTCCACTGCTGGGCGGCGGTGTTGTTGCAGTCCCAGATCTGCACTGCGGTGCCGTCGGCGGTGGCGCCGCCGTTGACGTCCAGGCACTTCGCTCCGCCGTAGACGGTCAACTGGCCGGCGGGGGTCAGGGTGAAGGTCTGGTTGGCGGCGGCGTTGCAGTCCCATAGTGCGACGTGCGTGCCGTTGGTCTGGCTCGCGGCCGGCACGTCGACGCACAGCCCTGATGCATCGCCCTTGAGGAAGCCAGCATGGTTGCCCGGCGGGTTGGCGGTGACGGACAGGTTGTCGAACAGGTCGGTCTGGTAGCCGACCACACCGATGCCGACCTGCCCGCTGGTGTAGGCGCTGTCGGTCGCGGTTCCTGCCGTGGCGCCGTCCACGGTCGCGGTGATGAGGTCGCCGGAAAACCCGAGACTCAGGGTGTGCCAGGAGCGGGTGCCCAGGCCGCTGCGGGTTCCGGAGGCCAGCCTGGCGGAACCGCCCCCAGGGAACGTCTTGACGATGGACCAGGCGCCGGAGTCGGCTATCTGGAACTCGTAGGCGGCCTGGTGGCTCTGCGGGCGGTTCTGCGTACCCACGCGGCCCAGCAGCTTGACGGTCCCGGCCTGCTGCAGGTCGGCATCGGCCTTGACCGTGTAGTCCGACCAGGTGGGGTCACCGAGCAGGGAGAAGGCGTCGGAGTCGTCCTGCCACTCGATCGGCCTGACCGGCGCCACCTGCTGCACACACTGACCCGTGCGGCCGTCGGTGCACGGGCGGGCCTCGAAGGCGCCCTGCATATCGGACAGGTACGTGGCCTCAGCGCCGCTGATAACGTCGTCGAAACTATCCGCGTACGGCAGCGCGAGGGCGTGTGCGGTCGGCGCGGTCGCGGTGCCCTTGCCCTGACCCGTAGTGGTGCTGACGGTGTAGATCCAGCCGGGCTGCAGCGTCAGCTCGTACGACCCCCCGGAGGGGGTGATGTCCTGGGTGTGGACGAAGTCCGTCGCGACGCTGGGGCTGTTGACCCTCGTCGCCCACACGCGGACCGCCCCAGTGGGCAGACCGCCCTGGACGTGCACGTTGACCGTCTGCGCGGCGGTGGCGGTAGTGGTCTCCAGCACGGTGGAGTAGTCGGACCCATTGGGGGACTTCAGCGTGACGTAGCTGCCGTTGGACTCCGCGCCGCCGAGATAGCCCGAGGCAGAGTCGATGAACTTCCAGCCCGGCTGGGTGAACTGGGTGATCTGCGCGGTCGCCCAGGTGTCCTCGCCTATCGAGTAGTTGCCCGACCAGGGCGAGTTGGCGGTGGCCAGACCCACCGTGTGATATGGAAGGTTGGGGTAGATCGCGGCCACCAGGGGCCAGTTGAGATAGGCCGTCATTCGAGCGTCGGTGTAGCCGCGCACGATCGAGCGGATCAGTGCGGGCGCGCCGGAGTCCATGTCGAGCGAGCCGTTTTCCGACGCCCACAGCGGCTTGCCGTTGTTCTGGGCCGCGGTGGAGGAAGAGCAGGTGAAGGCGTTGCCACCGTCCCCGCCCTCGCAGGGGTAGTGCGCCCCTATGACGGAGACGGCGTTGTTGAAGGCCGTGTTGTTCGCCATGTCGTCCGCAACGCCCCAGCCGGAGTCGTCGCCGACAATCTGCACGCTGCCGTAGCCGGCGTTGTTCAGAGCAGAGCGCAGCTGGATGTACCAGCTGACGTCATGGCCCTTCTCGTTCCAGCCGCCAAGGTAGCTGATGGTCAGGCCGTGCTGCTTGGCGCAGCCCAGCCAGGAGATCAGGTAGTTGATGGTGTCGGTGGACCAGAAGCCGCCGTTGATCCATCCGGGCGCGGCCCAGGCCAGGCCGTAGAGTTTGATGTTCGGGTTGCGGGCCTTGGCCTGTTCACCGAGCCAGAACTCATAGCCGGCGTTGCAGTTGATCTGGCCGCGGGTGTGCTCGATTGAGGGCTCTGCGCCGTCGGTGGAGTTGGCGTCGCCGCCGATCTCCAGCTTCAGCAACTGCAGGTTCGCGCCGTAACCTGGCTTGAACAGGTAGTCGAGTAACTGCGACTGCTGGGCGGCCGGGTAGTCGCGCAGCAGACGGGAGTTGCCTCCTCCGCCGCTGATCGCTCCGATGCCGTCGAACGTGCGGCCGCCTTGCGATCCGTCCACGGTGACGGAGGTGGTGGTCGCCGCGCGTGCGGCCGGTGCAGTCACGCCCAACAGCGCGGCCAGCAGTGCGCACAGCCATAAGGGCGTGAAGGATCTCAGGAGTCGTTGCATGGCATGGTCCTTCGCCTGTGGGGGGGGGCAGGACGGTCGTCAACACAGGGCCTGCGATCACCAGGAGTCCCTGAACTCAAAAGGAGCTGCGCGCCAGTGTGCAGTCGTGTTGGAATCGCCGTCAAGGTCCATACCAAAGAAACAAGTTCCAACTACGACGTCCGGGTCTGAGACAGAACTCCGTATCCCACCCTGGTGGCCCCGCGTAGCCGGTACGGGCCTGATACCCCACTTCGGCCACATACGTGATCCAACACGGACCGGCAGGCACACGCGCAGGCACGACTCCAGGTGATCACGAAGCGTCGAGTCCGCTGATCACCACGGCGGAAGAGGGGGTCTGCCACGTCGGGCTTGCGCCTTGGGGCCAACTCGCCGAGAGTTGCGTCTGGTGGATGCCGCGCAGCACGAACTCGTCCAGGCGCGCCGGAGAGCCGTGAGGCGATCGCCGAACATATGCAGCCGACACTGATGATCCAACTGGCCGCCTTCCTCCAGAAGCACCCCGACGGAGCCGCGGACTCGAAGGCCTTGATCGAACAGGCAGGGCGGAAGTCGGGGGCCACGCCTGGGTTCCAGGCGAACGCGACCGGCAACACCAACAGCCAGGTCATCATCTCGGGCGACTCGATCAGTGCCCGACTGAGGCCGCATGGTCTTCGACGGGCAGACCATCCATCGCGGCTACCCGCTGTCCGGGTCCTGCCCTGCGTGCTCATCGTGCTGACCGTCGTCGCGTGCAACGTGGTTGGGGAACGCTGGGCCGACCGCGTCGCCGGGAGAGACCGATGAACACACTCGACATCCAGGGCCTGCGGATCGCCCTGCCCGACAGCGCCCGCCCGGTCCTCGACGGTATCGACCTCACCGTCGGCGCCGGCGAGACCGTTGCTCTCGTCGGCGAGTCCGGCTCCGGAAAGACGCTCACCTCACGCAGCGCACTGCGGCTGCTGCCGCCGGCCGCCCTCACCGAAGGCGCCGTCCGGGTCGACGGCCACGACGTGCTCACCATGGACGCCGGGCAACTGCGCACCCTGCGCACCGGCACGGTCGCCATGATCTTCCAGGACCCACGTGCCGCCATCAATCCGCTGCGCCGCATCGGTGACTTCCTCACCGAGAGCGTCCGGCTGACCAGGACCATGAGCCAGACGGACGCCACTGCCCGGGCCTGGGAACTCCTGGAGGCGGTGGGTCTGGACGCCTCCGCCCTGCACAAGTACCCCGGCCAGGTGTCCGGCGGCATGCTCCAGCGCGTCATGATCGCCGCCGCCCTCATGGGAGACCCGGCCCTCCTGCTCGCCGACGAGCCCACCACCGCGCTGGACGTCACCACCCAGACCGAGATCATCGTCCTCCTGAGCCGGCTGCGCGAACGCTTCGGCACCGGGCTGCTGTTCGTCACCCACGACCTCGACCTCGCCGCGGCCATCAGCGGCCGGGTCTACGTCATGTACGCGGGACGGATCGCCGAGAGCGGCCCCACGGAAGTCCTCTTCGCACACCCCCGTCACCCGTACACGGCCGCCCTGCTCGCCTCCACCCCACGGATGGAAGGCCCCCTGGGCCGGCTCGCCGCCATCGACGGTCAGCCCCCGGACCTGCGCCAGGGACTGCACGGCTGTGCCTTCGCCGCCCGATGTCCCCTCGCGACCGAAGTCTGCGAGCAGGAGGCACCGCAGGCGCTGCCCGCCCCGGGCAGGCCGGAACACCAGGCCGCATGTCACCACAGCGACCGGCTCGAAGGGAGCGCCGTCGATGCCTGAGAACGTCCTGGTCGTCAAGGGCCTGCGGCGGACCTTCGGAGCTGTGCGCGCCGTGGACGACGTGTCCTGGGCCTCCACTTTCCCGAGCGGGACCCGGAGAAGCGCATACGCGAACTCCTCGACCAGGTGGGCCTGGGAACCCGCGCCGCCGACGCACTGCCGCGCCAGCTCTCCGGCGGTCAGCGCCAGCGCGTGGCCATCGCCCGGGCCCTGGCCGTCGAGCCCGCCGTACTCGTCCTGGACGAAGCGGTCGCCCCACTGGACGTGTCGGTGCAGGCGCAGATCCTTCACCTCCTGGCCGACATCAAGGAGGAGACCTCGGTCGGATACCTGTTCATCACCCACGACCTGGGCGTGGTCCGGTGCGTCACCGACGAGATCATCGTCATGCGCCACGGTGCCGTCGTCGAGGCAGGCCCCACGGCCGAGGTGCTCGCCGCACCCCAACACCCGTACACACGGCTCCTCTTGGAGTCCGCTCCCCGGCCCGGCTGGGACCCGGAAGTGATCTCGGCCGCCCGGCGGGCGCTGCAGCCAACCGTGACCGGCTCAGGCACCGGCCGCGAGGGTGAGGACGAGGGTCCGCAGGACCGGCCCGGTATCGAGTCCCGGGTCCAGTGACTCCGCGGCGGCGAGGCCGTCGACGGCGGCGGCGACGGCCTCGCCCAGCGGCCGGGGATCGAGCCGGCCGCCCCGCTCGTCGGCCAGGACCTGGAAGAGGTCGACGAAAGCGGTGCGCCAGCGCCGGTACTCGGCTTCCAGGGACTCCCGCACCCGATCGTCGTTCAAGGCGTGCCAGTGCAGCGCCGAGTGCAGGTGCGCGAGGTCCGTGCCCTCGGGCCGGCCGAGCAGATCGACCACGCGATCTGCGCGCTCGGCGAACGTGCCGGGTGCGGAGACCGCCGCCTCCAGCGGGGAGATCCACTCGGGGCGGATGTCCTCGACGACGGCCAGGATGAGATCGGTGCGGTCCTGGAAGTGATAATGGCACATTCCGTGCGAAACCCCGCACAGTGCCGCCACATTGCGGGTGGTGAAGCGCTCGCTCATCTCACCCGACAGCAGGGTCCGTGCGGCGGAGATCAGCCGCGCGCGGGTCTGCTCGCCCTTCGCCGACACCCGCGACCGCCCCGGCCGGGCAGGAGGAGGGGAGAGTTTCTGGGGGCCCTTCGCCGATGCTGCCATGACGTCACTCTAACGACCGCCCCGGCCTCCACCTGCGGTGTTGCGTGAACTTACGGGATCCGTCGTCCTCACTGTTGACCGAGCGCTCGGTCAGTTCTAGGTTTCAGGCTCCCACCGCGCCACGGCGGGGGACGGACACGACCAAGGAGATCCACGTGAACGAGCAGGCAGAGAACCAGCCCCCCGGTGGGGGTATGGGCAGGCGCGGGTCCCTCGCGGCGGCGGGGCTCACCGCCGCGGGCGCGGCCCTCGCGGCGACCGAAGGGCGGGCCCTGGCCGCGTCGCCACGCGGCCAGGCCGCTACAGCCGGCGCCTTCAGCGTCCCGATCGAGGACGTCCGCCACACCCGCACCTGGATGGCCTGGCCGGACAGCACCTCGATCTGGGGCCGCAAGCTGCTCAGCGGCGTCCAGGCCGACATCGCGCTGATCGCACGGACCATCGCCAAGTACGAGCCCGTCATCATGTGCGCCAACTCCGGCAGCGCGGCAGGCGCCCGGTCGATGTGCGGGTCCTCGGTCACCGTCATCAGCTCCATCCCGGTCGACGACTGCTGGATGCGCGACAGCGGCCCGGTCTTCCGCACCAACGGTTCCGGCGGCCTCGACGCGGTCGGACTGAACTTCAACGGCTGGGGCAAGAAGCAGACCCACGCCAAGGACGCCCTCGTCGCCGGGCGGATTGCCGCCTACGTCGGCGTCCCGTTCACTTCCGCGGGCCTGGTCGGAGAGGGCGGCGCGATCGAACAGGACGGCGCCGGCACCCTGATGGCGACCCGCAGCAGCCTCATCAGCACCAAACGCAACCCCGGCAAGTCACAGACGCAGCTCGAAACCGCCATGTGCGCCGCGTACGGCGCTTCCGAGGTCATCTGGTTCGACGGCGTGTCCGGGCAGGACATCACCGACGACCACGTCGACGCCACCTCGCGCTTCCGCGCCCCCGGACAGGCCCTCGTCCAGATGCCCTTGGCGACGGACACCGACGCCTACGCCAAGGACGCGCGCCAGGAGTACCAGATCCTGTCCGCCTCCACCACGGCGAGCGGCAGCCCGATGTCGGTGAGCCAACTCCAGGGCCCCGACTACCACAAGATCCGCTCCACCGACCGGAACTTCCTCGCCTCCTACGCCAACTACTACGTGTGCGATGGCGCCGTCATCTCCGGCCAGTTCGGCGACACCCAGGCCGACGCCGCGGCCAAGGCCACGCTTTCCCGGCTCTACCCGGGCCGGGTCATAGAACAGCTCAACATCGACCGTCTCGGCACCGGCGGCGGCGGAATCCACTGCGTCACCCAGCAGCAGCCCGTGCCGTAAGAGATGAGCGCACGGAGACCGAGGACCGCAGGCAGCGGCCCTCGGGAGCGTTCCGTCAGCGGCCCGGGCGGAGAGGCGGACCACTGCCTGCTCCGGCTGGGCCTCACCGCCGGGCCTGTCCGCCGGCCCGGCGGACAGGACGAACAGTGGGTGGGAGCCTGCGCCATGTGCGGACGACACGGCGCGCTTGGCCCAGCTCGACGTCTGGCTCACCACCATGCGCACGACCCGTCGGTTCGGCATCACCGCGTTCATCCGCTGGACCAACGCGCGCCGCCTGACCTGCCAGCTCGATGCCCCCGAGTGAAGAAGGGGTGGTCGACCGCGTCGGCCCAGGTCGTCGCGTCCCCCTGGTTGGCGTTGACGGTGAAGAAGTTGTTCCCGTCGAGGTAGAACCTGATCTGCTCCGGCGACACCGAGCGGTCGATCTCCGCCGAGCGGCTGTGGAAGCCGGTCTGGCAGTCGGCGCAGGCGCGTTCGCCCGAGCCGATGCCGGTCGACTCGTTGCACGGCCCGCCCGGGTTCACGCCGCAGTGCAGGGTGCTGAAGACGGAGGTGCGGCCGTTGATGTCCTCCATGATGTCGACCTCGCCGGACTTCGGCGGGACGGGGGGTGTTGGTTCATGGGGGTCTGTGCGGAGGGGACGCTATTGGACCGGACCAATGCCGTCAAGGTTGCGGAGCCGACTACGGCGAAGAAAGGCACATCTGCAGGCACCCTCGACGGGCATCCTGGCCTTCGAATCCACGGCGAGGCTGATCACCTGGCGGTCTTTCTCGCGATCGTCAGATCTGCCGTCGGTTTTCGGACTCCCGCCACGGCAAAGAACGTCGTGGAACCTGACCTCGGGAGCGGTCGCTCGGCCAACTTTCCTCAAAGGTATAGACATGAGCAGCACTGGGTGGTCTTCTGCTGCTTGAAGCGACCTTTTGCAACGTTGAAACGGTTGTCTCGGCAACTGTCTGCGTCTTCACCTTGCTCGGCAGTGCACAGCTCTCCGCTCGCAGCCACCGCGCCTCACACGGGTTGGCGCCACGGCCCTGAGCCTCGAACCAGCGCCCCGAGAGTTCAACCAACTGTCCGTCACCCCCCCCCACCGAAACGGAGAGCGGATCGCATGGTGGATCCCGCAGCCTCCAGCACCCCCCGTCCCGGCCGTCGCCAGCTTCTGCGCTGGAGTGGTGTACTGACCGCCGCCGCGGTCACCGGCGGGCTGTCCACGGCGGGCACCGCGCGTGCCGCCCAGCCTCCTGCCGTCCAGCCCCTCGCTGCTTCCACCTTCAGTCCTCTGCGCCCGCCGGCCGTTCCGCTGGCCGTGCGCTCGCCTTATCACTCCACGTGGGTGCCCGCCGACAACCTGGCCGGGACCTGGGCCACCTTTTGGACCGGGCACGTCACCGCTCTGTGCGGCCTGGCCAGGATCGACGGCGCGGCCTACGTCTTCGCCGGGTCACCCGCACTGCCCGGCGGTCCCGCCCTGACCACGATGCAGCAGCTCTCGCTCCAGCTCACCGCTACCCGCTCGATCTACACCCTCAGCGGCGGCGGAGTGACCCTCACCGTCACCTTCTTCTCCCCGGTGGATCTGGGGAATCTCCAGCGCCAGTCGGTGCCGCTCAGCTACATCACCGTGCAAGCTGCAAGCAACGACGGGCGGCCTCACAACGTCGACGTCCATGTCGATGTCTCCGGCGAGTGGGCACACGGCAACATCAACACTCCGATCACCTGGGCGCAGCAGCAGTCCGGCCAAATGACCGTCCTTAGCGCCCAGCCCGCCTCCCCGGCAGTGCTTCGCGAAGACGGCGACCAGGCCGCCTGGGGACAACTGGTGCTCGCGGCACCCACCGGCAGCGGCACCAGCTGGCAGATCGGCCAGGACACCGTGGTGCGCACCGCCTCGGTGAGCGGCGGACGTCTCTCCGGCACCGTGGACAGTGCCCAGCCCAGGGCGATCAAGGACCGCTGGCCCGTGCTGGGTTTCCACCGGGACTTCGGCACCGTCAGTCCCGGTACCTCTTCCGCTGCCTTCACCCTCGTCCTGGGTCATGTCCGCACGCCCGCCGTGAGCTACCTCGGCACCCCGCTCCAGCCCTGGTGGACCCACTACTGGGGCCAGTGGACAGACATGGTTGCGTGGTTCAGCGCCGATCACGGCGCTGCGCTAACCGTCGCCACCGCTCTCGACCAGCGCATCCATGACGACGCGGTCGCCGCCGCGGGCGGGGGCACCACGGGTGAGCACTATGCCGCTGTCTGCGCTCTGGCGCTGCGGCAAGCCGTGGCCAGCGCGGAGCTGGTGGACCGGGGCGGCAGCCCGTGGGCGTTCCAGAAGGAGATCTCCTCCAGCGGCAACATGTCGACCGTGGACGTGGTGTACCCGACGTTCCCGGTGTACCTCTACCTCTCCCCCGACTATCTGCGGATGCTGCTGGAGCCGCTGCTGGACTACCCGGAGCACGGCGGCTGGCCCAACTCCTTCGCCGAGCACGACCTGGGCCGGTCCTACCCCAATGCGGACGGCCACGACGACGGCAACGAGGAGTCCATGCCGGTTGAGGAGTCGGCCAACATGCTCATCATGGCCGCCGCCGTCGTCCAGAGGCTGCCCGGGGCAGACGCCAGCGCCTTCGCCCGCGCGCACTACCCCATCCTGCGCAGGTGGGCCGAGTACCTGTCCGCTAACGCCCTGGACCCGGGCTACCAGAACCAGACCGACGACTTCACCGGTTTCATCGCGCATAGCTCCAACCTGGCGCTCAAGGACATCATCGGCATCGGCGCCATGGGCGTCATCGCCACCGCCGCAGGCAACACCGCTGACGCGGCCCGCTACTCCGCGTTGGCCCGCAGCTACATCAGCCGTTGGACGACCCTCTCCGAGGATTCCTCGGGCCAGCACCTCAAGCTCGCCTACGACCAGGACGGCACCTGGAGCCTGAAGTACAACGGCTTCCCCGACCGGCTGCTCGGCCTGAACCTGGTGCCGGCGGGCACCGAGGCCCGCGAGGCGTCCTGGTACTCGGCGCACGCCGGGACGTACGGAGTGGTCCTCGACCCGCGCAACGACTACACGAAGGCCGACTGGGAGCTATGGACCGCGGCCTGGCTCGCCGATCACCCCGCCACCCGCGACACGCTGGTCAACGGCGTCTACGACTTCGCCGACAGCACCGCCCAGCGGACCCCCTTCACCGACTGGTACGTGGTCGCCACCGCCGCCCAACGGGGGTTCGCGGCCCGGGCCGTGGTCGGCGGGGTGTTCGCGCTGCTGCTGCCGCCGGCCGCCTCCGGCACCCTCTGGCGCCGGATCCAGAACCGCAACTCGGAGAAGGTACTGGCCGTCTCCGGGATGTCCCTGGCCGACACCGCCGAAGTCACCCAGTACGCCGACAACGGCACCGCGGACCATCTGTGGACGCTCATCGACAACGCCGACGGCACCGTGCGGATCGCCAACCGCAACAGCGGCAAAGTGCTGGCGGTGCACGACCAGAGCCTGGACAACGGCGCGCATGTGCAGCAGTACCAGGACAACGGCACCCCAGACCATGTCTGGCGGATCGTCGACGACGGCGACGGCTGGTCGAAGATCGTGAACGTCCGCTCAGGGAAGCTGCTCGCCGTCGACGGGATGTCCGGTGCGGACGCAGCCCAGGTCACCCAGTGGGAGGACAACGGCAGCGCCGACCACCTTTGGCGGTTCCTGTAAACCCTGTCCCGTCAGGAGGGCCAGCCATGTCCGTCCATCCCCTGTCCGGAATCCTGCTAGTACTGCAGCAGCGTTTCGCTGTCTGGCTTGGTCAGAGGCATCGTCGGGAGTGTAGAGGGCTGCTGGCATGTCAGGGGCGGTCTCGCCGGACCGCTCCTCCAACGAGTGGCATCGGCGTGGGTGGTGACAGTGCCGGGCTATGGCCTGACGCCTTCGCCGCCGTCGCGACCATCTCAGCGCATGGATGCGAAGTAGCGGGCGGGGCCGGTGCGCGGGGCCAACTGCCAGGAGCTGGCGGACTTCTGCCACGGTGAGCGGAACCAGGGTGGAACCGTTTCTGCATCCCCCTTTGCCGCCGCCTGTGCGGCCGTGGCCGGGAGAAAGGCATGCGCGAGCACGGCCAGGGTGATGTGCCTCATCCAGCCGACATAGCGGCGGACTTCGTACTGGTCCAGGCCGCACTCGTTCTTCGCGGCCTGGAAGCGTTCCTCGATCGCCCACCGGAGCCCGGCAACACGCACGAGCCGGTCGACGCCGGCGCCCACCGGGGCGTATGCGAGGTAGGAGGCGATCTGATCGGGTCTGCTGACACGGCGCCGGGCCAGCGCCCAGCGGTGATGGCTGGGCCGCTCACCGTCGAAGTCCTCGATCACCGGGAGCTGAACGGCCGCCCCGTCATACACGCGCGGGCCCTTGGCGCCGTCGCCGCACGAACGGTGCTCCCACGCCTCATCCGGCGCCTGGCCGAAGAGAGGGTCGATCCGGCCGAAGCGGGGCGCCGGCTGGGACTTCGGGACGGCGAGCACGTAGCCGACTGCGGCCTCTTCCCGCATCCGGCGAAAGCGCCGCTCCTGGCCGTAGGCGGCATCCGCGGTCATCCAGGCGATCGGCAGCGGGGAGGCCAGTGCGCGCAGCACCATGGCCCTGGCCGGCTCCGGTTTGGTGGCGAAGCCCCTCTCGTCGGGAATCTTGGCGGCCCGGCGGCGTTCGCGGTCGTCCGTCCAGGACTTGGGCAGATACAGCTCGCGGTCCACCAGGGCGCGTGCGCGGGTGGTGGCGTAGGCGGCGAAGACGCCGGTCTGACAGTTCTCGGTGCGGCCGGCGGTGCCGGAATACCGGCGCTGCACCCCCGCGGAGGCGGTGCCCTTCTTGACGAAGCCGGTGTCATCGAGGAGGAGGACCCCGTCGGCCTCGCCGAGCTTGTCGGCGACGTGTGTCTGCAGATCGTCGCGGACGTCGTCGGCGTTCCAGGTGGCTTCGTTCAGCAGCCGTTGCAGGCCGTCGGGGGTGCGGTGGCCTGCGTGTTCAGCCAGTTGCCAGCCGTTTTTACGGCCGACCGGGCCGAGCAGGGCGCGGACGTGGTCACGCATGCGGCGTCGCAGGTCGGCGCGGCCGAAACGGTGGCCGATCCGCAAGAAGAGCTCGTCGAGTTCACGGTCCCAGGTCGCGTCGGCAAGGCCGTCGATCACGCGGGGAGGCTGCCCTCGTCCCGCGCAGACAGTTCTCGATGCCACTGGTTGGAGGGCCGGTCCGGCAAGACCGCCCCTGATATGCCAGCAGCCCTCTACACTCCCGACGATGCCTCAGGCCAAGCCAGACAGCGAAACGCTGCTGGAGTACTAGGTCACTGCATGCCTCCATCCGGCCGGTTCACCCCGCCTCGGCGATCGCGAACATCACTGAGCCTTTTCCATCATCGGTCTGAGCTGGCCAGATGCAGGGTCACGACGGCTCGGACGAGGCTTGTGACGCGAGTGGTCGAGCACCGCAGCTTG